>DFBG01000059.1:4817-5015 GCA_002367305.1 Actinobacteria bacterium UBA3086
TCGGCCACTCCCGCAGGATGGTGGTCTGGGAACTTCTTGAGAAATCCGGGAATCTCGCCGACGAACCCCGCAAGGTTGTACTGCGTATTGAACAGGCAGCGGTCGGCAGTGAGCGCAGAGGTGATGTTGGTGAGCGGGAACTGGTAGTCCCACTCCTCCTCATGGCGCACCGGATAGATGAGCTGATTCTCGTGGAAG
>DFBG01000096.1:0-132 GCA_002367305.1 Actinobacteria bacterium UBA3086
TCCAGACGTAGGTCGCTCCCTCGACGCCATCGGTGTCCGCCGACAGCGAGGCGATGTAGCCGCCATCCGCGGCGCGCATCTGAGATTCAAGGAACGACGCCGTGCTGCGCATGACGTGAGCGTACTCATCGT
>DFBG01000096.1:259-7715 GCA_002367305.1 Actinobacteria bacterium UBA3086
GTCGGTGGCGTAACGGTACATGCCGCCGCCGACCTGGTCGTAGATCCCGCCCCGGATCATCGCGGTGAGTGCGGCACGTGCGGCGCGGGATGCGTTCTCGTCGCCTCCCTCCTCGGCGAACCGAAGTAGGAATGAGAGCACGGGAGCTTGCGGGAACTTGGGTGCGGTGCCAAACCCGCCATGATCGCGATCCTCTCGCTCCAGCAGCAGGTCGACGGCCATCTCGATGGTCGACTCGTCGATCTCGCCTGTCGCCGGTGGTTCGGATCGCCGCTCCAGGAAGTCGAGCGTGGACTCCGCCGTCTGCAGCGCTTTGTCGCGATCCTCACGCCATGTGCGGTCCATGGAGCGCAGCACGTCCATGAAGGAGGGCGAGCCCTGACGCGATTTCTGGGGGAAGTACGTGCCGCCAAAGATGGGCAGGCCCTGCGGGGTGAGAACGACCGTCATGGGCCAACCACCGCCGGCGGTCGCTGCTGCGACGTACTCCATGTAGAGCGCGTCGACGTCAGGGCGTTCCTCGCGGTCGACTTTGACCGAGACGAAGTGGTCGTTGAGGAACGCAGCGGTCGCCGCATCACGGAACGACTCGCGCTGCATCACATGGCACCAGTGGCATGAGGCGTAGCCGATCGACAGTAGGATGGGTCGATCCTCGACGCGAGCGCGCTCGAATGCTTCCGGACCCCACGGCATCCAGTCGACCGGGTCGTCGATGTGCATGGTCAGGTAGGGGGAGACTTGATTCTTGAGAGCGTTCGCACGAGTCATCGTCAGTTTCCAGCCATTCATCTCGGTGATAGGTCACATGAGTATATGAGGAATCCATTCCCGGAGTAGCGTGGCATATCTCACGTTATGAATACGGTGCCGATAGCGTACGATGAGCACCATGCTGTTCTTAGTCGATGGATACAATGTCACTCGCTCCGATCCTGCTACGCGTGATCTCTCGCTTGAGGCACAGCGCGAGGCTCTCGTGGCCCGCTTGCGCACGCGTGGTGAAGCGATGCTCGGGCGCGGTCGGATCGCAGTCGTGTTCGACGGCGTGGGTGGCGTCGGCCCGGCTCACACACCCGGTATACCTGTCGACGTTCGTTTTTCGCGCGACGTGAGTGCCGACGACGAGATTGTTCGGCTGGCGACTGCGTCCACGGAGCCGATCTGTCTGATAACCTCTGACAACGATTTGCGGCAGCGCGTGCGCACTCATGCTCGCGTTACCGTGGATGTTCGTTCACGCGATGCGGCCTTCGATGCGGCAGGTCGGGGTTCGTCGCGCAAAGGGCGACGCAGTACGACCCGTCGAGACGAGGGAATGCCGACGGGTGCCAACAAGATAACCGAGGAGCTCAAAAAGCTCTGGCTCGACGAAGGGAAGTAGATGCCCGGTTCAGGCGTGCTCATCAATATCGCCGCCGTACTGGTGGGAACCGTGGTCGGACTCTCGTTCGGTCGGCTGATCTCCGAGCGTTTCCGCGCGATCGTGTTCTCAAGTATCGGGCTCGCGGTCATCATCATCGGTGCGACCATCTCCCTGGGAGGGCTCGCCGATCTGGGTGAGACTGAGCTGGGCGCGTACGGGAGCCTCGTGCTGGTGGGAGGACTTGTCGTCGGCTCGATTCTGGGCGAGGCGATGCGGATCGAGCACTGGCTGGAGCGGTTCGGGCACTGGCTGCAGCTGCAGGCGTCCCGGATGCCACTCCTTGCGCCCGGCAAGTCGCGCGAACCCGGCGAGAAGGGCCACACGCTGGTCGAGGGATTCGTGACCGCGTCGCTGCTCTACTGTACCGGCGCCATGACTGTTCTGGGCTCGATCCAGGACGGCCTGGGCGATCCGTCCCTGCTGTCGCTCAAGGCCCTGCTCGACGGGGTCGCATCCATACCGCTCGCAGCGGCATTGGGAGCGGGCGTGGGGCTTTCGGTGATACCCATCGCCATTCTGCAGGGCGGTATCGCCCTGTCCGCCTCGTTGATCGAGCCGTTCATGACACCAGCGGTCATCGCCGCGATCGAAGCGACCGGAGGCGCGCTCATCCTCTGCATCGGGCTCGATCTCACGGACATCAAGCGGCTGCCCGTGGGCAATATGCTCCCCGGTGTGTTCGTCGCAGCCATCATCGCGGGAGTCTTCGCCTAGAGCTTCTCGCATCGCTCAGAGCTCCTCGCGCCACCCCTTCACGGTGAACGCGGCCGGACAGATGTCGGAGAGGGTGCACGCACCGCAGGCGGGCTTCTTCGCGGTGCAGATCGCACGCCCGTGGTCGATGAAGCGGTAGTTCACGTGGAACCACTCGTCACGGGGTAGGACCTCCATGAGATCCTTCTCCACCTTGTCAGGATTCTTGTTGTCACTCAGGCCGAAACGATGAGCCAGGCGGAACACGTGCGTGTCAACGGCGATTCCCTCGACCTTGCCGAAAGCGTTGCTGATCACGATGTTCGCAGTCTTGCGCGCCACGCCCGGCAACCGCATGAGCTCATCCATGGTGTCGGGAACCAGGCCCCCGAACTCATCCTCAAGCATCTTGGCCGACGCCATGATCAACTTGGTCTTGTTCCGGTAGAAGCCGGTGGAGTGGATGATCTCCTCGACGTCCTCGACCTCCGCGTGCGCCAGGTCGGCGGGCGTTGGGTAGCGATCGAATAGGACGGGTGTGACCTTGTTGACCCCGATATCGGTGGTCTGCGCGGACATGATCACCGCGACGAGCAGCTCGTACGGTGTCGTGTAGTTGAGCATGACGTGCGCCTCGGGGTAGAGCTCGGCCAGGCGGTCCATGATCGCTCGTGCCTGCTTCGCGCGGTCCATGCGCTCTCCTCGTGTTGCCGGGGTCTTTGCGCAGATGGTACCCGAACACGCCCAGGCGCAGCATGCCGCTGCTTGACCAGCCCCTCGCACGGGGATACCCTCGGTGAGCCCCGCGCCCGGTTTCCGGTCGCGGGCTGTTCGCATGTCTGCACCTGCCAAGGAGACCCATGGAACTCGCCACCGCTCTCGAGAATGCGCTTCACGGCGCCAAGCCATTCACCGCCATTGCGGAGCTCCTGGCGCGCGGTGAGGATGCCGTGCTCGCCACACCGGGATTGGTGCGACCTTTGGTCACCGCTGCGGTATTCCATGAGAAGCCACGTCCCACCCTGGTCGTCGTCTCTGGTCAGGAGGCTGCCGAGCGCTATGCCCGTCAGTTGACCGCGTATGTGCCGCGTGAGCTGGTGCTTCACTTTCCGACGCGCGGTGATATGCCCTGGTCTGACGCTGCTCCAGACGTCGCGGTGGTCGGCGCCCGTTCTCGTGCGATCGACGCCCTCCAGCGTGGCCGTGAGGTCATCGTTGTGGCTGCCGCTCGCACGCTGCTCCGGGCGTTGCCGCCCCAAGGCTCGCACGTGTTCGAGCCGCTCGCTCTTTCCGCAGGAGCCGAGCTCGATCTCGAGGAGACCGTCGAGCGCTTGAGTCGCATGGGCTACGAGCGCACGGATGCCGCCGATGAGCGCGGCCGGTTCGCTGTGCGAGGCGGCGTTCTCGACGTGTTCGCTTCGGACGCGACAGGTCCGGTCCGCGCGGAGTTCTTTGGCGACGAGATCGAGACCTTGCGCCGATATGTTCCCACGACCGGTCAGTCCATCGGCGAGTCGGAGCCTCTCGACATCTATCCGTGTCGCGAGCTCTCCTTGGGCGTGCGTCCGGCGCAGAACGCACGTCGGGCCCTGGCTGCAAAGGCGCAGGCCGACACCGTGATCGCCCATCATCTCGAGATGATCGAGCAGGGAGTCTACTTCAATGGCATCGAGCGGTACCTGCCGCTCTTTTATCGCAAGCCCGGTTCGCTCATTGACTACCTCGCGCCCAATACGCTCGTGGTCGTCACCGAGCCGCGCTCGCTCTTTGACGACATGGTCCGTGGCCGAGAGGCCATCGACGCGGCCGCACAGCAGGCTGAGGCTGCCACCGACGGACTGTTTCTTCTGCCCGCGGCGGTCGATCTGGGTGGTCGTCAGCGGCTGACCCTGCTCTCGATGTTGCGGGCGGGCGGCAGCGTCGATGCGGAGCTCCTGGCGCGGCGTCCCGAGGTCGCCGGTGGAGAGGATCGCTTCCTCGCCGGTCTGCGCGGACTGCTGTCGATCGACTATGGCGTGGCGCTGGCCGTCCCGGATCGCTCACGCAGAGAGCGCGTCGCCGACACGCTCGTGCAGGCGGGCATCTCCGTCGAGGATGCGTTCGATGAGGATCCCGATGCCACCAAGCTTCGTCCGGGAGTCGTGCACTTTGTCCGGTCGGATGTTCCTGCAGGATTCGTGATCCCTGACGCGCGGGTCGCCGTGGTGAGCATCGATGACGCGTATCCGCGTTCGTCGGTTCGTCGCGCTCGTGAGATCGAGGCGACGCAGGTGACGTTCTCCTTCAAGCCCGGTGACTACGTCGTCCACAGCACGCACGGTGTCGGTCTGTTCAGGGATATGGTTCGCAAGGAGCTTCTGGGCGGCGCGCGCGACTACCTCCAGCTGGAGTACGCCAAGGGCGACAAACTCTACGTTCCGGTCGACCAGATCGATCGCGTCACCAAGTACGTGGGTCCGGACGGTTCCGCACCGCGTGTCACACGACTCAACACGGCCGACTGGTCCAAGGCGACTGGCAAGGCACGCAAGGCTGCACGCAAGTTGGCCTTTGATCTCGTCGATCTCTATTCGCGCCGCTCAACGGCCATCGGGTTCGCCTACGGTGCCGACACGACGTGGCAGATGGAGATGGAGGCGATGTTCCCCTTCGAAGAGACGCCGGATCAGTTGACCGCCATCGCCGACACCAAGCTCGACATGGAATCAGAGAAGCCCATGGACCGCCTGATCTGTGGCGATGTGGGATACGGTAAGACCGAGGTCGCCATGCGCGCGGTGTTCAAGGCCGTGCAGGGAGGCAAGCAGGTCATGGTGCTCTGTCCCACGACCATTCTCGCGCAGCAGCATTTCACCAACTTCTCCGAGCGGTTCGCGCCATTCTCGGCCAAGGTGGAGGTACTCTCCCGATTCCGCAACAAGGAGCAGCAGAAGGCGGCTCTCGAGGGTTTCGCCGACGGGAACGTGGACGTTCTCATCGGCACGCACCGACTGCTCTCCAGTGACGTCACGCCCAAGGATCTGGGACTCATCGTGGTCGACGAGGAGCAGCGTTTCGGTGTACAGCACAAAGAGCACCTCACCAACCTGCGCGAGCAGGTCGACGTGCTCACCCTCACGGCCACGCCTATTCCCCGCACCCTGCAGATGTCGCTGTCCGGCGTTCGCGACATGAGTGTCATCGACACGCCGCCGCCCAACCGTTTCCCGGTCAAGGTGCACGTGGGCGAGTACGACGCCGACGTGGTGAGCGGTGCTATTCGCCGTGAGATCGAGCGCGGGGGACAGGTCTACTTCGTGTCCAACCGCGTGAAGTCGATCGATGAGGCGGTGGCACGTGTGCGCGAGGCAGCGCCCGAGGCTCGCATCGCCGTGGCGCATGGACAGATGTCCGAGCGCGAACTCGAGCGGGTCATGGAGGCATTCTCGGCCAACGAGGTGGACGTGCTCGTGGCGACCACCATCGTGGAGAGTGGCATCGACAACCCGCACAGCAACACGCTCATCATCGAGGACAGTCAGAGGCTGGGTCTTGCTCAGCTGTACCAACTCAAGGGGCGCGTCGGCCGAAGCCACGTGCGGGCATTCGCATTCTTCATGTTCCCGCGCGGTCAGTCGCTGACCGAGCAGGCTGTTGAGAGGCTTACGGCTATCGGTGAGAACACCGAGCTCGGCAGTGGCATCAAGGTCGCCATGCGCGATCTTGAGATCCGTGGCGCAGGCTCACTGCTGGGCGCCGAGCAGCACGGGCAGATGAGTGCGGTCGGATTCGACCTTTACTCGCAGATGTTGCGCGAGGCCGTGGCCGAGGCGCGCGGCGAACCTCCGATCGCGCATGCCGACATCAAGGTGTCCCTACCCGCCAAGACCTTCCTGCCGGAGGAGTACGTACCGGAGGTCAACCAGCGCGTGCTGTTCTATCGCCGTATCGCAGGTGCACCCACCATCGAGGCTATCGAGCACGTCGATGCCGAGTTGCGTGAGCGTTTCGGTCCCATGCCTGAGCCGGCGCGCGATCTCATCGCCGTGGCACGGATCCGTGCGATGGCCGCAGATGCAGGACTGACTGACGTGTCGGTCGTTCGTCGCCGTGTCATGGTCGGTCCCATATCTCCGAACGACGGGCAGCGATCCGGTGCCGCGAAGATCGGTGCCATCTATCTTGAACGTGAGCGCAAGTTCGCCCTAGCGGCTGACGCGGGAGGCAGCGCTCTGGAGACAGCCAAGTCACTGCTCGATGCTATACTGACCGCAACCGAACGCGTCTGATCCCATCCGGAGGAACCCATGAGACTGTTGCGCCTGACCACGGCCCTTCTTCTTGCCGTCGTTCTGATCGTTCCGCTTGCCGGTTGCGGCGACGACGATGTCGCCGCTCGTGTGAACGGCGAGGTCATCAAGCTCACCGAGCTCGACTCTCAGGTCGATCAGCTCATGGAGCAGTATCCGGATATGTTCGAGGGTCCGGATGGCGAAGGCCGACTGCTGGACTTCAAGCAGCGCCTGCTCGACAACCTCATCAACAACGTACTCATCCGTCAGGCCGCCGATGACGAGGGGATCAGCGTCTCCAGCTCAGAGGTCGACGAGCAGATCGAAGAGCTCAAGGCCGGATTCCCCACCGACGAGGACTTCGAGGCGGCTCTCGAGTCCGCGGGTATGGATTCCGACAGTCTCGAAGAGCAGCTTCGCGATCAGCTCGTTCTTGAGCGTCTGCTTGAAAAGCTCACCTCGGAGATTGAGATCACCGACGAGAAGATCGACGAGTACTACGCGGGCAACCAGATGCAGTTCACGCAGGAGGCCGCTGTTCATGCGCGTCACATCCTGTTCGCCGAAGAGGACAAGGCCCTCGCCGAGGAAGTCCTTGCAGAGCTTCGCGCAGGCGGAGACTTCGCGGCGGCTGCTACCCGGGATTCAATTGATACCGTCTCCGCCGCCGAAGGTGGCGACCTTGGTTGGCCGACGATGCCATATGTGGCCGAGTTCCAGGAAGCCGCTGATGCTCTTGAGATCGGCGAGATCTCGGATCTTGTTCAGACGACCTTCGGATATCACATCATCGAGGTGCTCGAGCGCCGCGATGAGAGCGTGCAATCCCTTGAGGACGTGAAGGGTCAGATCGAGGAGATCCTGATTCAGCAGGCCAACGCTGATGCCTATCAGATCTATCTCGATGACATTCGCACGGATGCCGAGATCGAGATCCTGGTCGAGGACCTCGGACTCCCGTCGTCAGGTGACGGAGAGTAGCAGAGGTCCACGCGGAGCGCTGGGGGAGAGAGTGGGCTCGATAGCGATAGTGGGTTTGGGCGCCGAGGATGGCGCCGCCTTCGCG
>DFBG01000103.1 GCA_002367305.1 Actinobacteria bacterium UBA3086
ATCAACGCCGGAAGGCGTGAGGTCTCGTTTGCTTCTACGACCGTTGTATCGTCGCGTCGCATTGCGAGCCTTGCGTCTTGATCGACTTTCCATTTGCTTAAACAATTCCTCTTCGTGTCATGGCCGGCTCACTCGATAGTACTGGGCGGGCCCCAGCCTGTACCCTGATCACAAGCAGACTCCGTACCGCGCATCCAGAACGGCGAGTATGGCCTCTGCTGCGTGCCCGTCACCGTAGACATCCGGACGCGACTCAGGCTTCGCAAGCGAGCCCATCGCAGCCAGGATTCGATTCGTATCTGCGCCGACGAGCTGGTTCCAGCCCAACTCGACCGTCTCAGTCCACTCGGTCTCCTCGCGCAACGTCACACACGGTACGCTAAAAAAGTACGCTTCTTTCTGCATGCCGCCCGAGTCGGTGAGGAGTGCGGCGGCATTGCTGAGCAGCCCCACGGTCTCAACGTATGAGACCGGCGGGACGGTGGTGATGTTGTCGGCCTTGTCCAGAACAGCCTGTAGACCGAGCGTACCAATGTTCTTGGCCGTGCGAGGGTGGATCGCCCATATGACGGGCTTGTCGGCGGTGGCGAACGCCTGGATAATCGCGCCCAGGCGCGCCTCACTGTCGCTGTTTCCCGCACGGTGTACGGTTGCCAGGTAGTACTCGCCCGACTGAAGTCCAAAATGCTCCACTGCTGCGGCTGCCTCCTCCGCGTTGGCGAAGTGCCTGGCCGTATCGAGCATGACGTCGCCCACAAGAACTACTCCGTCGGTGATGCCCTCGGTTTGAAGGTTCTCCACCGCGGTGCGCGTCGGGCACAGCAGAATATCCGAGAGATGATCGACCACGACGCGGTTGACCTCCTCGGGCATGGTTCGATTGAACGAGCGTAGACCTGCCTCGACGTGCGCGACGGGGATATTGAGCTTGGCGGCGGCAAGGCCACCGGCGAGCGTCGTGTTGGTGTCGCCATATACGAGCACCACGTCCGGAGACTGCTCGGTGAACAGCTCCTCGAGCAGCACCAACATCTCGGCTGTCTGCTGTCCGTGCGTACCGGAACCAACGCCCAGATTGAAGTCCGGACGAGGGATGCCCAGCTGCTCAAAGAACACGTCGGACATGTTGTAGTCGTAGTGCTGTCCGGAGTGGACCAGCAGCTCCTCGTGCTGGGAGCGCAGTGCACGACACACGGGTGCCGCTTTGATGAACTGGGGACGAGCCCCGACTATCGAGATGATCTTCATCGGTTATGCGAGAGCCCCCTTGACGACCGCAGCGATCTCTTGGATCTGCTCAGCGGTGATTCCCGGGAACGCCGGGAGCGCGAAGGTGCAGTTGTTGCAGGACTCTGCGACAGGTAGCAAAGGCTTCTCCCAGCTGGGCAGTGTCGCGAGTGCCTCCTGCTCGTGGAGGGCTAGCGGATAGTAGAGCGCAGTGCCGATACCTGCCTCTTTGAGCGCACCCATTATCTTCTCGGCGGCCTCGGGGGCCTCAGTCTTGACGATGTAGAGGTGGTAGACCGAGTCACCAAAGTCGCGCGCGACCGGCAGCTCAAGTCCCTTCACATCGGCGAGCAGCTCACCATATGCGGCAGCAGCGTCGCGACGCTCCTGATTCCAAGTGTCGAGATGAGGGAGCTTCACCAGCAGCACAGCGGCCTGAATGGCATCGAGGCGGCTGTTGGTGCCGAATGCGTCGTGGTAGTACTTCTTGCTGGTTCCGTGCGCCGCCATCTTGCGGCACTTGGCAGCGAGATCGGCGTCGTCGGTGGTGATTATGCCGCCGTCGCCGGCACAGCCCAGGTTCTTGCTGGGGAAGAACGAAAAAGCGGCAGCATGCGCGAGAGAGCCAGCCATCTTGCCCTTATAGGTGGCGCCGATAGCTTGGCAGGCGTCCTCGACGACCTTGAGGTTGTACTTCTCAGCGATCTCGAGCAGCGGATCCATGTCCACACACTGTCCAAAGATGTGGACCGGCATGATCGCCTTTGTCTTGTCCGTGATAGCGGCCTCGAGCTTGGCGATGTCCATGTTGTAGGTGCCGGGCTCAATGTCCACGAACACCGGCGTGGCCCCCACGTGCACAATGGCCTCGACAGTAGCGAAGAATGTGAACGGCGTGGTGATGACCTCGTCGCCCTTTCCGATGCCCATGGCGTTCATGATCAGGAACAGCGCGTCGGTGCCGTTGCCGCAGGGAACCGCATACTCAGTGCCACAGTACTCGGCGATTGCTGCCTCAAGTGCCTTCACCTTCGGTCCGCCGATGAAGTACGCGGTGCTCATGACCTCGTTGACCGCTGCATCGAGATCGTCCTTGAGCTGCGTATACTGCAGCTTAAGATCAAGAAGAGGGATTGCCATAGTGGTGACTCCTGTCTCGTGTCTGCTACTGATTCTCGAGCAGCTGCTCGTCGGGCACGTCGCGTACTTGCTTTGCGGGCACGCCCATCATGAGCGCCTTGGGGGGCACGTCGCGTGTGACCACGGCACCGGTGGCGATGAACGCTTCCTCGCCTATCTCCAGCTCGGGCAGCACGTGCACGCCTCCGCCGATGCGTGCGCCTCGGCGCACGATACAGCCGCGCAGGTGATCAAAACGCTCCTGCGTGCGTCCCATGTAGTTGTCGTTGGTGGTCACGACCATGGGAGCGATGAAGACATCCTCCTCCAGCGTGACGTATGCAGTGATGTAGGCACCAGACTGGATCTTGGTGCGCGAGCCTATCGTGGTGTCGTTCTCAACGGTGACTGCGCGACCCACGACGACATTGTCGCCAATGACGCAGCGCTCGCGAACACCCGCTCCGTCTCCCACGATGCAATCCGAACCGAACGTGGTGCCCGCCATGAGAACGGTGTGACTGCCGACGGAACATCCGTCGCCCAATACAAGCCCGGGAAGCTCCCCACCCTTGGCGGTCGACTTCTTGCCAAGTTTGGGCCGTTTGCCCAGCACGGCACAGTCCGACACGACGCAGCCGGCGCCCAACGAGGCGCCTTCGTGAATCGTGACGTTATCTCCGATGATGCAGCCGTCGCCCAGACTCACATCTGGATGGATGTGCACGAACGAACCGACCGTCACGTTGTTGCCAACTCTGACGCGCTCATCGATGACGGCGAAGGGTGCGGGCTTGAAGTCGTCGCCTATGACGGCCTCAGGATGTACCAGGATGCCACTCACACTAGACCCCCACGGTGGTGGACACGGGCGCGCCGCCCGCCTCCATCGACTCATCGACAGCCTCGAGCACGCGCACAACGCGCAGGCCGTCGCGACCGTCGCTGCGGGGAACGTCGCCGGACTCACAACAGTCCAGGAAGTGCTGAACCTCGAGGGCGAGCGGCTCCTGCATCTTGATGTGCGGGACGGTGATATCGCCAAATCGAAGGGTGAGATCCTCGCCGTAGGCCATGGCCTCCTTGGGCTCAACACCCTTGTCATAGATCCAGATCTTCTCGGTCGCCTGCATATCATCGAACACCAGCATCTTCTTGGTGCCGACGATGGTCAGCTTGCGCGTCTTGTGCGGGTCGAGCCAGGAGACGTGGATATTGGCCATCTTGCCGCTGGGGAAATGGAGGTTGGCGAAGACGACATCGTGCACGCCATCGCGCAGATAGTCCTCACCGCGCGCCGACACGAAGTCCGGTGCCTCGCCCAACACATAGAGAGCGATCGATACGTCGTGCGGAGCGAGCGACCAGAAAGCGTTCTCCTCGGCACGGACCTTGCCCAGGTTCAGGCGCTGCATGTAGAGGTAGAGCACGTCGCCCAGCTCGCCGGAGGCGATGTAGTCGCGGATCCAGTTGATTGCGGTGTGGTACTCCATGAGATGCCCGACCATAAGGTGCACGCCAGCTTCGTCGGCCATGCGCACCAGGGTCTCGGACTCCGATGATTTCAGCGTCATAGGCTTCTCGATGTAGCAGTGTTTACCCGCCTCGATGACCTGCTTGGCGATTGCGAAGTGTGAGGGCGCGGACGTCGCGACCACGACAGCGTCGAGATCGAAGTCGGCAAGCAATGACGCGAGGTCGTTCGTCGTCTCCACATAAGGATAGAGACCCTTGAGTTTGGCGAGGTTGCCGTCTGATAGGTCGCATGCGGCGACCAGCTCGGCGTCTCCCAGCTTGTCCAGGTTGCGGACCAGGTTGGGTCCCCAGTAGCCGAAACCGACAACGCCGACGCGAATTGGCTTGGTGCTCACAGGCGTACCACCTTGTTGCTGTCGAACGCCTTGAGGGCGTTACGGGTGTCGAGTACGAGTTTGGAGCTACGAACCACCAGATGGTAGTCGATGTTGCTGTGATTGGTGATCACGAGGACCACGTCGGCCTTTGATATCTCGTCGGCGGTGAGATCCACGGAAGGGATGTCACGTCCGTCCACCGTGAAGTTCTCGATCCACGGATCGTGGTAGACGACGTCGGCTTCCTTTTCGAGCAGGAGCTCGGTGACCCGGATGGCCGGAGACTCACGCATGTCGTCGATATCGGCCTTGTATGCGACACCGAGGACGAGTACGCGCGAGCCGCCCAGCGACTTGCGCTGTGTGTTGAGCGCCTCCATGAGACGCGTGATCACGTAGTAAGGCATGGACTCGTTGACCTTGCCCGAGAGCTCGATGAACTCGGTGTGGAAGTCGAACTCGCGCGCCTTCCAGGACAAGTAGAACGGGTCGATGGGAATGCAGTGTCCGCCAAGCCCGGGGCCAGGATAGAACGGCATGTAGCCGAATGGCTTGGTCTTGGCCGCGTCAACGACCTCCCAGAGGTTGATATGCATGCGCTCGCAAAGTTGCAGGAGCTCGTTCATGAGCGCGATGTTGACCGACCGGAAGATGTTCTCCAGCAGTTTGGTCATCTCGGCAGCACGCGTTGAGGATACGGGGACCACCGTATCGATGAAGCGCTCGTACAGCAGCACGGCGTGCTTGGTGCACTGCGCGGTCACACCCCCAACGACTTTGGGCGTGTTTCGCGTCTGAAAGGTAGGATTGCCGGGATCGACGCGCTCAGGCGAGAATGCGAGGTAGAGCCCGTCGCCCACAGTCAGCCCGGACGTCTCGAGAATGGGCTGGATGACCTCCTCGGTGGTACCGGGGTAGGTAGTAGACTCCAGCGTCACGAGCACCTCGCCGGAAAGGTATGGAGCGATGGACGTGGCCGCGCTCTCCATATAGGAGGTGTCCGGCTCCTTCATCTCATTCAGCGGCGTCGGCACGCAGA
Organism: Actinobacteria bacterium UBA3086; assembly: GCA_002367305.1. Lineage (GTDB taxonomy): Bacteria > Actinomycetota > Coriobacteriia > Anaerosomatales > UBA3086 > UBA3086. Next base: position 5,239 of record DFBG01000103.1, read on the forward strand.
CCGAGACCGCATCGCACTCAGCGGCGCGCGCGAAGTCCGTCGTAGCCTCGATGAGACCGGCCTTTACGAGCTCGGCGAGTTCCTCTGTCGGGACGTCGGGGATGTAGCTCTCCCCTGCGATGATCGAGGCGACCTTCGCCTCGGAGATATCCAAGCCGATGACCTTGTGGCCAGCCTTGGCCATCTCCACCACGAGGGGTAGACCCACGTAGCCGAGGCCCACCACACCAAGGACGGCAGAGCCGTCATTCAAGCGCTGTTCAAGTGACATCTGTTCCATCCGCTCCCATCGACGTGCGAAGGCCTCTCCCCCGCCACGGTAGTACTAGGTTCAATTGAGCCACAACCATACTATTTTATCGCGAACATGAGCTCTCCCGCACATGCGAGTTCGCCGTCCACAAAAGCTTGCGCACTCCCAAATCCTATGGGACCGCGCATCTTGGTGATCTCGACCTTGAGCTCAAGCGTTTCCCCCGGCACAACCTGGCGCTTG
>DFBG01000147.1:0-1129 GCA_002367305.1 Actinobacteria bacterium UBA3086
TACTTCCAGCAGCGACTGGAGGAGGAGCTGGCCCGCGCACAACGATTTGGGCACACCATGTCACTCATCATGCTCGACATTGATGATTTCAAGGAGTTCAACGACACCTACGGGCACCCGCGTGGAGATACGGTTCTGAAGGCGGTCAGCGCCACTATCCGACAGAATCTCCGCGATATGGATGTGGCCGCTCGCTANNGAGGAGTTCGTCATCGTGCTTCCTGAAACCGATGCAGAGGGCGCGGCTGCGGTGGCAGAGCGGATTCGTGAAGGGGTACAGGAGTATCCCTTCGTCGGCGGTGAAGGGATTCCCACGGTCCACAAGTCGATCTCAATGGGAGTTGCATCGTTTCCCGAGCATGCCGAAGTACAGAGTCGCTTGATCGAAGCGGCCGATCGTGCGATGTATGCTGCGAAACGGGCGGGAAAGAATCAGGTGAGGATAGCCGAATAAGGGCTATACGTGAGCGATGGGCAGGACCCCCCAATGACCCTGCGCAAGGCACTGGAGCGTATTCCAACGGATCGAACGACGAAGGCTGCGCTCAAAGATGCCCTCACGATGATCAGGCATCACGAGGGCGAGCCATTGTCGTCTCTTGGGGTATCACAAGCTATAGGACGTGATCTCCGGCAGGTTGAGACCCTAATGGACGTCTTGGCGGAATCGTTCGTGCTAGACTTCGACAGCGCCACACAGAGTTATACGTACGGACGCGACGTTCTTGTTGAAGTCGAGATCGATCGTTATCTTCGATACGCACATGAACACTCTGGACGGATTCAGAACAACGTCGAGAGATTCCGCCAGCGCTACGGGGGCAAGTGATCGAGCGCTTCAGGAGGTAGATGCAGTGAAATCCGTCCGTCCCGGAGCACGTGGCCCGGCGGTCGAGGATATACAGAGACGCCTGCTCGTTCTCGGGTTCGATCTCGGGTCGACAGGNNGTTGATGGCGTGTTCATGGGCGCGACGGCGGACGCCGTCGTGGAGTTCCAGTCAGGCACGTCTCTCAGCGCGGACGGGGTTGTCGATGAAGCCACGTGGTCCGCTCTCGTGGATGCCACGTTCATGCTCGGCGATCGCATGCTGTATCTGCGGTTGCCTCACTTTCACGGGCGTGATGTGA
>DFBG01000147.1:1145-2779 GCA_002367305.1 Actinobacteria bacterium UBA3086
CCTTCAAGAGGCCCTCAACGTGCTCGGCTTCTCCTGTGGGAAGCCGGACGCGATCTTCGGAGCACACACAGAGCACGCGGTTCGGGAGTTCCAGGCCAACTGTGGGCAGGCGGCCGACGGTATCGTGGGACTCGACACAGTCAGGTCCGTTCTCAACTTGCGACATGTGTGGGACGGCAAGGATGGCATACCCCCCGAGGCGGCCAGGCTCTCTTTGGCCCGGGCGGGAGAGGTTCTGCTATCGACGACGATCTCCGTGCGAGGTCGCGACGATGTTGCGCGAGATGTGGCTGATCGATTCATCAATCTCGCCAAGGCGACGCAAAGTGACGCGCGGGTATGGGCGCACACTGAGGATGTGCCTGCGGCAACGGTCTCGGTGGAGATTATTTCGACCGGATCGATCCCCGAGAATGTCCCTGTCGTGGTGGTGACGCTCGATGCCGCCGAACTGGTTGGGCGGATCATGACGGCGCTCGCCGGTCAGGGGAGTGGCGGGGGCGCATTCGTGGTGAGCGTGGATTCTGCAAGCGATGAGCATGGCCGACAGGCAGTTGCGGTGCAGTTGCTCGACGCGGTCTGTGGAGCTTTGTCCCTCTCGTCGTAAATGGCTCNNGGGTTTGCTCCCGTGCTATCATTGTATGGTTTTTCGTGTACGGATCTAACCGTGGAGGCGAAGCTCTGGACGTGCGGAGTAGAACATATATAACTTTGATTCTCGTTGTCGTGATGGTTATGACTGTGGTGCCTGCGTATGCGGCGCCCTCGATCACGGACAAGCGCGCTGAGGCGTCAGAGGTCCAGAAACAGATAGACGAACTCGACATCGAGGTCGAGATAGCGTCAGAGGCATACAACGAAGCCCGTATGGCCCATGAGGCCCTCGTCGAGGATATCTCCGCGACCGAGGACCGTATCGCTGAGGCTGACTGTCGTGTCGCGGAGCTTGATGAGTCGCTGGACGGGCGTGCCCGCTCCATGTACCGCAACGGCCCTCTTTCCATCCTCGAGGTGCTCTTCGGTTCCACGAGTTTCAGCGANNTTCGCCTCCACGTGGGACTTCCTGCAGAACCTCAACGAGAATGACGCGGACATGATCGATGGATATCGTGAGGCCATCGCGGAGGCTGAGGCTGCTCGCGACGAACTCGCAGTCTCTGAGGTTCGCGCCAAGAAGGCGCTCGATGAGATGACCGCTCAGAAGAACGCCATCGAGTCGCAGTTGAGCGATCGCTCGCGCATGTTGGCGGGCATCGAAAGTGAGATCTCGACTCTTGAGGCAGCCGCAGCGGCTCGCGCAGCCGCAGCCGCAGCCGCAACAGTGTCGCGTTCCGGCTCTTCGAGTTCGGGCAAGAGTTATCCTGCTCCGACCAACGCGCCTCGCAGCGAGGTCGTCAACATCGCCAAGAAGTATCTCGGGGCTCCCTACAAGTGGGCCGCTGCTGGTCCCAACTCATTCGACTGCTCCGGTCTCACCATGTTCGTCTACAAGCAGGTCGGTGTGAGCCTGCCGCACTCGTCGCGCTCACAGATTCGCGTGGGGCAGCGTGTCAGTCGAGCGGATCTTCAGCCTGGCGATCTTGTCTTCTTCGGATCCCCCATTCATCACGTGGGCATCTATGTGGGCAACAATC
>DFBG01000150.1:0-1956 GCA_002367305.1 Actinobacteria bacterium UBA3086
CGACACCACTATCGAAGAAGTCGAGCCCTCGACAGAGGCCACGCTTCCCGGAGTCGTCGACCCGGATGCCCCCGTGGAAGATCCGACGTCCACTGTGACCGGCACCGGAGAGATGTTCGTTCTGAGCATCGCAGTGGACGACGCCGGCGCATCGTGGCTACGTGTCACCGTCGACGGGCTCAAGGCATACGAGGGAACACTTGCAGGTGGCCAGACCAAGGATTGGGAGGTCTCCTCGGAAGCGGAGATCAGGATAGGAAAACCTGAAGCAGTCACCATCACCCGGGATGGCTCAGTCGTGCAGATTCCCAGCAACGGCGACATTCCGACACTCATACTCAAGGCCGGCGAATAGGACCGCACGGTCGCGCCCATCGAAGGAAGGATACTCATGGCCAAGGACAGCAGCTTCGACATCGTTTCGCAGGTCGACATGCAGGAGGTCGACAATGCGGTGCAGCAGGTGTCACGCGAGATCGTGCAGCGCTATGACCTCAAGGACACAGGCTCGACCGTCACGCTCGACAAAACAGCCTCCACGATCACCGTATCGGCGCCGGCCGACTTCATCGTCCAGCAGATCAAGGACGTCATGGGCGGCAAGTTCGTGAAGCGCGGTATCGACCTCAAGGCACTCTCCTGGGGCAAGCTTGAGACTGCATCCGGCAGCACCGTACGCGTGGTATGCACCATCGTCGACGGTATCGAGCAGGAGATCGCCAAGCGGATCAACAAAGACATCAAGGACAAGAAGTTCAAGGCCAAGGTCACGATCGAGGGCGACAAGCTGCGGGTCTCCAGCCCCAAGCGCGACGTTCTCCAGGAGATCATAGCGTTCGTGAAAGAGAACGATTACGACATTCCGCTCCAGTTCACGAACCGCCGCTAGGACCTCATGTCAAACACTCCCGCCGTATGCTTCGTGACCCTTGGCTGCCCAAAGAACGAGGTGGACTCGGATCGCATGAGTGCCGCCGTGAGCGCCTCTCATTATCGACTCGTCGAGTCGGTGGGAGAGGCCGATGTCGTCGTTCTCAACACATGCTCGTTCATTCAGCCGGCTGTCGAAGAATCGATAGCAACGACCTTTGAGCTCAGCGAGGACTGGAAGCCGTACGGCCAAGATCGGAAGCTGATCGTGGCCGGCTGCATGCCGTCTCGATACGGCGATGAACTCACCAGTTCAATGCCAGAGGTAGATGCATTCGTTCCCGTCGCCGATGAGGAAGCGCTGCTGGCCACGCTCGAGCGCCTCACCGGTCAGGCACCGGGATCAGGGGACGAGAGAACGCTGCGCACCACAGGATCGCCATCGGCGTATCTGAAGGTCTCGGACGGCTGCTTCCGTTCGTGCGCCTACTGTACGATTCCGTCGATTCGCGGCGCGTATCGGAGCACACCTCTCGAAGAGATCGCCCGCGAGGCGCGCGTACTGGCCCAAGGCGGTTCCAAAGAGATCGTTCTCATCGGCCAGGATATCTCGGCATACGGACGCGACCTTGATGAGGATGTCACCCTGAGTGACGTGCTCACCGCAGTGGCAGCCGTGGATGAGGTCGAGTGGATCCGACTCATGTACGTCCAGCCCGATGGGATCACCGACCATCTTCTTGAGACCATGGTCGCGGAACCCAAGGTCTGTCACTACCTCGACATGCCCCTTCAGCACGCCTCACGCTCCGTTCTGCGCCGAATGAACCGATCCGGGGACTCAGAGTCGTTCCTTCGTCTCATTGAGCGCATACGCGATTTCATGCCCGATGCCGTCCTGCGCACGAGTCTTATCGCCGGATTCCCGGGGGAGACCCGCGCTGACGTCTCCACCTTGCACTCGTTCATCCGTGAAGCAGGCTTCGATTACATCGGCGTGTTCTCCTACTCTCCAGAGGCAGGAACCACTGCTGCCGACATGGACGGCCTGCCCACGAAGCGCACACGCATAGCGCGCGCGCAGCG
>DFBG01000150.1:1980-6798 GCA_002367305.1 Actinobacteria bacterium UBA3086
GGACAAGCACCAGAGGTCGACGGCCTCGTGCTGCTCGACCGTGGAGTTCCCGGCACCATCGTGGAAGCGCGCATCGTGGATGTTTTGGGATACGACCTTGAAGGCGAGGTTCTCTAGGTGATCAAGAACATGGGTCTGGCGAATCGCGTCACGCTTCTGCGTATCGTGTTCGTCCCAGTGTTCGTCGTGGTGCTTCTCTCGTCCCTGGGCGCGTGGGGTCCATGGCTCGCCGCAATCCTGTTCACCCTGCTCGCGGCGACCGACGCCGTTGACGGCTACATCGCACGTTCGCGCAACGAAGTGACCACGTTCGGTAAGTTCATCGATCCTCTCGCCGACAAGCTGCTGGTCACCGCAGCTCTCGTGGCCTTGGTCGAGCTCGGTCAGATATCGTCTTGGATCGCGCTTGTGATCATCAGTCGCGAGCTCATAGTCTCCGGGCTGCGCATGGTGGCGGTGGCCGAAGGTACAGTGATCGCCGCATCGAACTACGGTAAGCTCAAGACGGTCTTCCAGATCATCGCGATCGTGGCCTTCATCATCAAAGACACCCAGCTCATCGTCGACCTGCTCGGTGAATCCGGGCACACCGTCCTCAATGGCATGTCATGGTTCGTGATGGGGATCGCCGTGGCGCTGACCATCATCTCCATGATCGACTACTTCTACCACGCGCGCGACGTCATCACTGGACCCTGGTCCGGCGACGAAGGTGCATAGAGGACTCTCCTACGACGTGAGAGGGAGATGGCTGTGAACGAGCCGCATTCGTCCGCCGCAATAGTGACCGTGGGCAGCGAACTCGTCAGTGGCCTCAATCTGGACACCAACACCCGTGAGATCGCGTTAGCGCTCACTGCACACGACTACTCCGTAGTCGAGACGACAAGTGTTGCCGACGACATCGATGTGCTCGCATCTACGCTCGCGCGCCTCTGTGCCGCGCACGCAATGGTAGTTGTCACCGGAGGCCTCGGGCCCACGCATGACGACATCACTCGCGAAGCAGCCGCCCGCGCACTGGGCGTAGGCTTCTCACGCAGCCCAGAACTCGTGAAGCTCCTCGAACCTTGGGTTCTTCGTCACACTGAGCCCGATGCGGCTTCGCAGATATTTCGACAGGCCGATGTCCTTGACGGTGCGCGCGTGATCACCGCGGTCAAAGGCACGGCTCCGGGTCAGATGATACCAACGCCACGCGGCATGCTCGTGCTGCTACCCGGTCCGCCATCCGAGATGCGACCCATGCTTGATGTCCTCACCGAAGGTCGCTCTCGCAGCGCGGAGCGGCGGGTTCTCCGATGCACGAGAATCTCCGAGTCAGATGCACAGGTCAAGGCTTCACGAGTGGTGGATCAGTATTCGGGAATCACTCTCGGCGTGCTCGCTTCCCCCAGTGACGTGCGTATCGTTCTCACTGATTCCGGAGCGGGCTCCACGGCTCTGGCGAACGTCGCTGACCTCACGGCCGACGAGATCGGCAGAGCATGCTACTCAAGGGATGGATCCTCGTTGGCTGCGGTGGTTCTCGGGCGCGCGGACCGAACGGGTATGAGTATCGGGACTGCAGAGTCCTGCACCGGAGGCGCGATCTCAGCGGAGATCACCTCGATACCGGGATCATCGGTCTCCTTCACGGGTTCCGTCATCACCTACTCCAATGAGATGAAGACTCGTCTGCTGGGGGTGTCCGACGAGACCCTGAAGAGTTGGGGAGCGGTCAGCGAGCAGACGGCCAGAGCGATGGCACAGGGAGCTCGAGACAGACTCGGATGCGATATCGCGCTAGCGGTCACAGGCATCGCAGGCCCCGGTGGCGGGACATCTGACAAGCCCGTGGGTACCGTATGGTTCGGCATCGCCACGCCGCATGACGTACGAACTGAGTTGGTCCATATCCGCGGCGATCGTGATCTTGTCCGCAGGCGTGCCACCATGATCGGGTTGGACCTACTGAGGCAGGCACTCGGAGGCTACTAATGCGCGCGTTCGTGGGTGTTCCGGTCATAGAGAATGACCTAGCCGGATTCACGCAAGCGCGAGCTCACATCATCAGGGCTTGCCCGGATTGGACCTCGGAGAAGTGGGTTCCGCCTGAGAATCTGCACCTCACGCTCAAGTTCCTAGGTGATATAGACCTCCGCATGCTGGATCGGTTGATCGACGAACTTTCACAACCCATCACACAGAAGGGGTTCCAACTTCCTTTGAAATCCCTGGAGGCACACCCTAGTTCCGGTCGTGCAGGAATGATCTGGGCTGCGTTCATGGATCCTCACGGGCGAGCCGCGGCCTTGCATCACCATGTGGATGAGATTGCGGCACACCGGGGCATAGTGAGTGAACGACGCGCTTTCAGACCTCATGTGACCTTGGTTAGAGCGCGTCGACCGAGACGCGTTTCTCGTGAGGTTCTGATCTCGGCTGCGGGCTGTGTTCAATCGATGTCAGTGCTGGGAGTTACCGTGTACACCAGCACGTTGACCAGTAGGGGAGCACAGTACCAGGAGATGGCTCACGTACCACTCAGAATTGATTGACATCGAACGTGTGTTCGTGTAGGTTCGATTCAGCCCCGAGGGGTCGCCCCAGCCTGATTCTAGATAGGAGCGAACAGCATGGAGCGCGACAAAGAAAAGATGCTTGACGTCACAAAGGAACAGATCGACCGCAAGTTCGGCAAGGGCTCCATCATGAAACTCGGGGAGCATGGTTCCATGACGCCGGTTGCGGCGATCCCCACGGGTTCACTCGCACTGGACGCTGCATTAGGTGTAGGCGGTGTGCCGCGTGGTCGTGTCGTGGAGATCTTTGGACCTGAAGCATCAGGAAAGACCACACTAGCTCTGCAGATTCTGGCTGAGGCTCAAGCACAAGGCGGCATCGCCGCCTTCATAGATGCAGAGCACGCTCTTGACCCCAAATATGCAGCTCGTCTCGGCGTGGATGTTGACGAAATCCTCATTTCACAACCGGACACCGGGGAGCAAGCTCTTGAGATATGCGACATGCTCGTGAGGTCTGGAGCAATCGACCTTGTCGTCATCGACTCCGTGGCCGCGCTGGTTCCTCGCGCTGAGCTTGAGGGCGAGATGGGGGATGCGGTCATAGGACTCCAGGCGCGGCTCATGAGCCAAGCACTGCGCAAACTGGCCGGCTCCTTGAGCAAGTCACAGACGACCTGCATCTTCATCAACCAGCTGCGCGAGAAGATCGGCGTCATGTTCGGCAGCCCGGAGACAACACCTGGTGGTCGTGCACTCAAGTTCTTCTCAACAGTGCGAATCGATGTGCGTCGTATCGACTCGATCAAACAGGGCACCGAGATCGTGGGCAATCGTGTTCGCGCCAAGGTCGTCAAGAACAAGGTGGCACCACCATTCAGGCAGGCGGAGTTCGACCTTATGTATGGACTGGGCATCTCCAAAGAGGGGTCACTGATCGATCTCGGAGTTGAAGAGGGCATCGTGTCCAAGTCAGGCGCGTGGTACAACTACGGCGACGAGCGCTTGGGGCAGGGTCGCGAGAACGCCAAAGAATTCCTTCGCGAGCACATCGAATTGCGCAACGAGATCGAGGATCGAATCAGAGTGTCTCTCGATCTGCCCAACACTGCAGTTGCGCCGGATCCGGAACCCACGGAATCCTAGGATCTCATCATGCCCGTCACCGTGCTCGACGTCGCACCGGCCCGTTCACGTCACTCTCGACGTGTGCTGACTGACGTCAGCACGGTGACGGTTCCAAATCCCCTGATAAGACTCCTGGATATCACGCCAGGCGCGATCTTTGAGTCGCAGAACGCCTTGGGGGTTCTCATCGCGGAGAACGCCTACGACCCAGCGCGAGAGCGTGCTTTCCGGATCCTCGGGTATCGCGAACGATCGGTAAAGGAACTCAGGGACAAACTCTCAGACGACGGCTATCCAGACGTCACAGTTGAGAAAGTCGTGCTACGACTGCTAGAACTGGACCTACTGAACGATGAACGATTCGCACTACACCTAATCTCCACCCGACGGGCATCACACGTTGGCGGAGTTCGTATCAAGCGGGATCTACTACGAGCGGGCATCGATACAGAAGTGGCTCAACGCTTGTTAGAAACGGGCCATGAGCCTCATCAAGAGCTTGAGTCTGCGCGTCGTGTACTTCGTGGCAAGCGTGCTAGCACGGCCCGAGAAGGGCAGAAGCTTGTCGCACGACTCATCAGGCGTGGGTTCTCGATCGAAACCGCCCGTAAGGTGGTGGCCGAACCCCCTGATCACTCCGATAATGACACGTCCATGTGACTGACGGAACTTGCTTCCTACCTCGGCAAACGATACTATTCTGGTTGGTAGATGTGATTATCCGTCGGGTCGCGAGTGACTCCATATGGCGGTTTGTATGTAGAGCAGGTAGGGCGAGGAACTCAACGGGTCGAGTGCGACCCGGTTTTTTCATATATAGCCATACTCTCAACATACGCTTTTTTTGATCACCTCTGCCGGGCGCTGAGCGCTCGGTTTCGTGCGTTTCAGGGCATGTTTCGTGCCCGAGCGACATGTTTCCACGACAACCGCATGCTCGGTTCCGCTAAACATGACAATGCACCAATACCGAAAGGGGGCACACGATGGATCCGATCTACCTGTTGGTAGCGGTGGTCGTGGGCATCGCTCTCGGACTTGCCTACCAGTCTTACCGTGCCAAGAGTGCCGGCACGCGGGCACGTGACGATGCGTCGCGCATCGTACAGGACGCTGGAAAACAAGCCGAGACGCTCAAGAAAGAAGCGATCGTAGAGGCAAAAGACGAGGTCTTTCGACTCAGGGC
>DFBG01000043.1 GCA_002367305.1 Actinobacteria bacterium UBA3086
GCAGAGATCCTGCGGGCCGCAGCACGACTGCGTGCAGCTGGCTGGTGCACGCGTCTCGATACGGTCGCGGACGGAGCGGGTCTTGTCTCCGAGGCAGCTCGGCTTGGAGCTACGGAGGCACTTGTGGCACGCGACGGCGAGATAGTTCGACTGGATCGTGCCGGTGAACCCGCCGGTGTACTCGCATATCCGCTGCCCGCACCCACTGCGCGTGAAGGAGGGGAGGTCCGATGAACGGCATGCTCTCAATGGGTCGTAACGGGCGTCCGCTTCGCATAGCGGTGCCCAAAGGTTCACTCTTTCCCGACTCCGTTCGCCTGCTGCAGGAGGTCGGCCTCGATGTTGGCGCTCTTCCCGATCCGGGGAGGTTGCTCACCATCAGCGCCGGCGGCGTCGAGTACATCATCGGCAAGCCGACGGACATTCCCATTTATGTCGCGTACGGTGCGGTCGATGTGGCTATCGCCGGCAAGGACACTTTGGTGGAGGCCGATATGGAGGTCGTCGAGATGGTCGACCTCGGTTTCGGCGCCTGCCGTTTCGTCGTGGCTGAGCCGGAGGAGGCAGCAGCAACCGTGCTGGAGCACTATCGCGACCTCGGAGTGATCCGCGTCGCGACCAAGTACCCGCGCATCACCGAGCGCTACTTCGCCGAGCAGGGCGTGCAGGCAGAGATCGTGAAGCTGCACGGCAACATCGAGATCGCTCCGCTCATCGGCATCGCCGATCGTGTGGTCGATATCACGGCGACGGGAACCACCCTGCGCGACAACCATCTGCGCATCGTTGACGATGTTCTGGAGTCGACCGCGCGTTTCGTGGCGAATCCGGTGAGTCTCAAGACGCGTGCAGCCGAGGTCACTGAACTGGCCAACCGCCTCGCTGAGGTGTCGGTACAATAACCAATGGGCCCGCGTCGGCGATTCGTCGGTTACGGTGCTCATATAGAGGGATGACACGACGCCTCAAGGCGTCGATCACAAGGAAAGGACGACGGAGATGATGCGACGCATCGTACTCGAGCGGGGACAGCGCCTCACGGATGCTGATCTTGCACGCTCTGGTGGTGTTGATGCCGAGATCCTGGGCGTTGCGGCCGGAATCGTCGAGGACGTCAGGCTGCGCGGCGACGAAGCCGTGCGCGACTACACCGCCAAGTTCGACAAGGTGGAGCTCGACTCGTTCCGCGTGACGCGCGCCGAGATCGACGCGGCGGTCGAGCTCGTCAGCGATGAGTTCAAGGACGCAATCTCGGTGGCAGCAGGCGCCATCGAGGACTTTCACGCACGCCAGGTGCCTCAGTCGTGGTTCACCGTGCAGGAAGGCGGCATCTATCTGGGACAGAAGGTGACCGCGCTCCGTCGCGTGGGCATCTACGTGCCCGGTGGCCGTGCCTGCTATCCCTCCAGCGTGCTCATGAATGCGATTCCGGCGCAGGTGGCCGGTGTCGATGAGATCGCCATGGTCGTACCGCCCGCTGCCGACGGCACCGTCAACCCCTACACGCTCGCCGCCGCCGCCGAGGCTGGTATCGATGAGATATACAAGGTCGGCGGCGCCCAGGCTGTTGCCGCGCTCGCTTTCGGCACGGACTCCATTGCGCGCGTCGACAAGGTCACCGGTCCGGGCAACGCGTACGTCACGGCTGCCAAGAAGCTTGTCATGGGCGATGTGGGCATCGATATGCTCGCCGGTCCCAGTGAGGTGCTCATCCTTGCCGACGAAACCGCTGTACCTGCCTTCATCGCCATCGACCTCATGGCGCAGGCCGAGCACGATCCTCGTGCGGCCACGTATCTCGTCACCACCTCGCCTGAGCTGCCCGATCTCGTCATGGAGGCTTTGCGTGTGCTGATCGCCGAAGCCCCTCGCGGCGAGGTCATCGAGCGTTCTCTCACAGACAACGGCCTTGTCGTGGTGTGTCCGGACATCGTCGCCGCGCTCGACACGAGCGATCTGGTAGCCCCGGAACATCTCGAGGTCATGATGGCCGAGTCGTTCGAGTTGCTCGGATCCATTCGCAATGCCGGCGCGATCTTCCTGGGTCCTTGGACTCCGGAGAGTGTGGGCGACTACATCGCCGGCCCCAACCACGTTCTGCCCACGGGCGGCACGGCTCGTTTCTCGAGCCCTCTGTCCGTCGATGATTTCGTGAAGAAGTCGAGTGTTCTCTCGTACTCGCTCGAGGCCCTTCAGATGGATGGGCCCTCAGTGCTCGCCATCGCAGACGCCGAAGGTCTCGACGCCCACGCCGGTGCGGTCAGGCTCCGGCTCGCTGCGATCGATGATATGGACGGTGAGCGGTAATGGAAGGCGTGCGCGATCCGCGCGAAGAACTCGCTGAGCTCGTACCGTACGACGCCAAGGGTATCAAGGCGGAAGTCGTGCTGTCCGCCAACGAGCACCCTTCCAACGTACCGACTGAGATCATCGACAGACTGTCCGAGCGCTTGGAATCGTTCGACTTCAACCGGTATCCGGATCCCACGGCGCACAAGCTTCGAGAGCTTATAGCTACCGCCAACGGTCTCGATGCCGCCAATATTCTTGTGGGCAACGGCGGCGATGAGTTGCTCTTCAACATTCTGCTCGCGTGGGGTGGCCCAGGGCGCAAATTGCTCGATATGCCACCTACATTCTCCATGTACGCCATCGATGCACAGGTCACTGGCACCGAGGTGGTCAGCATCCCTCGTATGCCGGATTTCTCGGTGGACAGTGATGCGGTTCTCGATCGGTTGGCGCAAGGCGACATCGACATCGTCATGATCTCGCACCCCAACAACCCAACGGGCGGTCTCACCTCCGAGACCCTGCTCATCGATGTCCTCGAGGCGACCGATGCACTCGTTCTCGTGGACGAGGCGTACTTCGAGTTCTCGCGTCACACCATGCGTCCGCATATGCAGCGTCACCCCAATCTGGTGATCCTGCGTACGTTCTCCAAAGCGTTCTCGCTCGCAGGACTGCGGGTCGGGTACCTGTTGGGACATGCGGATGTCATTCGCGAGATCATGAAGGTTCGTCAGCCGTACTCGGTCAATGCGTTCTCTCAGTGGGTCGCTGCAACCGTGTTTCGTGAGCGCGTTGTGTTCCAGCAGGCAATACGTGAGCTCATCCGCAACCGTGATCGCCTCCTGCACGGACTCTCCGACATGGACGGCGTCGAGGTGTTCCCCTCGGAGGCCAACTTCGTGCTCTTTCGCGTCGAATATGCTTCGGCACTCTGGCGCGATCTGCTTCACGGTCACTCGGTGCTCATTCGCGATTTCTCGCGCGCTCCCGGCCTAGAGGACTGCCTGCGGGTCACCGTCGGCAGTGAAAAGGAGTGCACCAAATTCTTGGAGGCCATGCGAGAGGTTCTCTCAGCACGGAGAGAGTCGCAGATCATGACCGGTGTTGCCGCGCGAGCCACCGAACAAGGGGAGTGAGTAAGTTGGCACGGACAGGGGAGATCATCCGCACCACCAGTGAGACGGACATCACGCTGTCGCTCGACCTCGATGGGTCCGGAAGTACGGACATCGCCACGGGCGTGCCCTTTTTCGATCACATGCTCGACGCGTTCGGGCGTCACGGTCAGTTCTCGCTTTCGGTGAAGGCGACCGGTGACATCGAAGTGGATGCCCACCACACGGTCGAGGACGTCGGAATCTGCTTGGGTCAGGCTGTGGCACAGGCTCTGGGTGACAAGAGCGGTATCACCCGTTTTGGCTCGTCGGCCATTCCCATGGACGAAGCGCTCGTGCTCTGTGCGATCGACATCTCGGGACGCGGCGGACTGGTCTATGAGGTTGATCTGCCCATCGAGATAATCGGCACGTTCGACACCACGCTGGCCAAAGAGTTCATGGTCGCGTTCGCACACAATGCGGACATGACCATTCACATTCACCAGATGGCGGGCGGTAACAGTCACCACATCGTGGAGGCGGCCTACAAGGCGCTCGCGCGAGCGGTGCGCGAGGCTGTGAGCATTGATCCTCGCGTCGCAGGGGTCCCGTCGACCAAAGGTGCGCTCTAAGTGGATATAGCGATCATCGACTACGGAGTGGGAAACCTCCGCAGTGTGCAGAAGGGTTTCGAGCACGCAGGTGTCGAGGGTGTTCATATCACCGACGACACAGCGCGTGCGGCCGCCGCCGACGGAATTGTGCTGCCGGGTGTGGGCGCGTTCCGCGATGCGGCTCGCAATCTGCGTGACTCCGGCATGTGGGACGTGGTCATGGATCGGGTCGCCGCCGGTGTTCCCCTGCTGGGTATCTGCGTTGGACTACAGCTGCTGGCAACCGTCGGTCTCGAGGACGGCGAGTGGGAGGGGCTGGGTCTCATCCCCGGATCCTGCGAACGACTGCCCGCGGGGGTCAAGATCCCACATATCGGGTGGAACACGGTCGAGTACCCTGTCGCGAGTCGACTTTTCGCGGGCATCGATGCAGGCGAGGCGTTCTACTTCGTGCACTCGTATCGGCTCGTTCCGGAAGACGACTCCTGTATCATCGGAGCGGTCGAGTATGGTGTGCCGTTTGCGGCCGCCGTGCAGTCTGGCAATGTGTATGCGGTGCAGTTCCACCCTGAGAAGTCATCTTCGATGGGACTGCGTCTTCTGGCGAACTTTGGACGGATAGTCGAGGAGCAAACAGTATGAAGATCTTTCCCGCGATAGACATCCTTGACGGCAAAGCGGTCCGCCTGAGTCAGGGAAGGCTCGATGCCGTCACGGTCTACAACGATGATCCGGTCGATCAGGCTCGCATCTGGGCCGACGGTGGCGCCGAGTGGATCCATGTGGTCGATCTCGATGGAGCAGTCGTCGGAGAGCCGCAGAACATCGATATCATCGAACGAATCGCCGCAGCCGTCGATGTTCCCATCGAAGTCGGAGGCGGCATTCGCTCCATGGAGACGCTCGATCGTCTCTGTCAGGCCGGAGTGCAGCGCTGTGTCCTCGGCACCACGCTGGTGACTCGCCCCGAGCTCGTGGCCGAGGCGTGCGCCAAGTACGACGGTATCGTCGCCGGCATCGACGCGCGCCACGGCAAGGTTGCCATCGAGGGTTGGCGGCAGGGGACCGAGTACGGCGTGCTCGAACTCGTGCGTGAGCTGGAACTCCTGGGCATCAAGCGGGTCGCCTACACCGATATCGCGCAGGATGGCATGCAGCAGGGGACCAACTACGGGGCCTACCGCGCACTCATCGATCAGGTGGATATCCCCATCATCGCCTCCGGCGGTGTCGGGTCGCTTGCGGACATAGAGGATCTTCTGAGCATCGGACCCCGCATCGAAGGCGTGATCGTGGGTCGTGCGCTCTATGAGAAGGCGTTCACGCTGCCCCAGGCCATCGCTGCCGGTCGGCGCGAGGGTGGGGCGTAGAACCGATGCTTACCAAGCGCGTCATCCCGTGTCTGGACGTGCACGAGGGGCGTGTCGTCAAAGGCATCAACTTCGTGAACCTGCGCGACGCGGGTGATCCTGTGGAACTTGCGGCCGCGTACGATCGCGAAGGGGCCGACGAACTCGTCTTTCTCGACATCACCGCTACGCACGAGGAGCGTCCTCTCATGCTGGACGTGGCGCGCCGCACCTCCGAGGAGGTATTCATCCCGTACACGGTGGGTGGAGGTATGCGAACGGCCGATGATATCCGAGCGATGCTGTCGGCAGGATGCGACAAGATCTCCATGAACTCCGCTGCGGTGAAGGACCCCTCGCGAATCACCGAGACCTCTCGCATCTACGGTGCACAGTGCATCGTCGTGGCGATCGACGCTCGGCGTGTGCCCGGCTCAACCCCGGCTCGTTGGGAAGTGTTCGTCTCCGGTGGTCGCACCAATACCGGTCTCGATGCGGTCACATGGGCCCGCGAGGCAGAGCGTCTCGGCTCAGGTGAGATTCTGCTCACAAGTATGGACTGCGACGGCTGCAAGGACGGATTCGATATCGATCTCACGCGAGCGGTGACGAGTGCGGTCAACATTCCCGTCATCGCGAGCGGGGGTGCAGGAAAACTCGATCACTTCGCAGAAGTCGTTGTTGAGGCGGATGCGGATGCCGTGCTGGCTGCGAGTGTGTTCCACTTCGGTGAGTTCAGTATTCGCCAAGTCAAAGAGAGCATGCGTTCGCACGGTGTGCCCGTCCGTCTCTGAACGGGAGTTGATTCATGGCACCGCACACGAACACATCCTGGCCGAAGAGTATCGGGCGTTGCGTTCTGGGCGTCGTACTCGGACTTGTGCCCGCATCCCTTATCGCGGCACTGCTCTGGTACTTCTCGTCCGGAGTTGAGGGTCATGAACTACCGGGCAGTTCGGCATATGGAACGTTCATCGTGCTCTCATGGTGGATGGGTGTTGCGATCGGGGTCATGGTCGCGGTCATGGTCTCTCAGCTGGTGTTGATCGGTGTTGTGGCGGGTGTGTTGTCCGCCGTGCCCCTGATGATCGTCGACACGGTCGGGGCGGGGTCAGCCGAGCGTCTGCAGGCGCTCGGATCCGCCCAAGGTTGGGTCGGAGCGCTCATGGCAGTCGCCCTACCCGCGGCGATCGGACTTCTCTTCTCCATGAAGAGGCTCGAGCACATGCGGCAGTTGGGTGGTACCGACTATCGCATGCCCGGGTAGTGCGCGTGATAGGCTTTGTGCCTGGAGTGGATGGCGTGGCGTGAAGATGAGAGGAAATCGTGGATCTCGAGCGTGATGACCTGAGCGTGGCCGACATGAAGTTCGGCGCTGATGGCCTGATTCCCGCCGTTGTGCAACAGCACGATACCGGCGAGGTGCTCATGGTCGCGTACATGAACGCGGAGTCACTCGCGCGAACGCTGGAGACGAACCGCACATGGTTCTGGAGTCGCTCCCGTCAGAGTTTCTGGATGAAGGGCGAGAGTTCGGGTCACGTGCAGGATGTCATCGATATTCGTTATGACTGTGATGCCGACACATTGTTGGTGCTTGTGGATCAGACCGGAGTGGCATGTCACACCGGTGAGCGTTCGTGTTTCTATAGGTCACTTCGCGCTTATGCGTTTTCGCAAGATGAGACCGCGGCACATGCCGCCAAGGAGGAGGATGTTTCGTGACGATCGATCCCAATGGCCCCCTGGGCGCACCGCAGCCGGTGAGCAAGCCGGAAATAGGCGACGTTCTTCGTGAGGTGTTCGAGGTTCTCGAGCAGCGTAAGCGCGATATGCCCGAGGAATCGTATACAGCCAAGCTGCTTCTGGGACCCCAGGACAAGCTGCTCAAGAAGATCGCGGAGGAGGCGGGCGAGGTCATCATAGCCGCGCGCGATCAGGATCTTCCACAGATTCGCTATGAGGTGGCCGATCTCATGTATCACCTCATGGTCGTCATGGTTCGTGAGGGAGTCTCCCTTGACGATCTGGCCGACGAACTCGCGGGTCGCCGACGCTAGAACACCGTTCTTGTGGGACCCATAGGGGGGCGCGTGGCCAGGTACGAGGTGCGAGAGGATAAGCGGGAACCGCTCTGGGACAGGGTCGATCGGAGTCGGATAGAGCTCACGGTGTTCGTGACGCTCTTTCTTGGTGCCCTTGTTCTGGCTGTCGACATCATCGTGGCGGTCGGTGTAGGCCTGTTCTTTCTTTTTGATGTCGGTATCGGGGCGGACGCCTGGGGTGATTTCTGGTCTGTCATCGGATGGACGTCGCTCATTGCCGCGGCACTGGGAATCATCTATGTCGCATGGGCGCTGCTTCGCTCCCGAGAGTGGGTACTGGATGCCTTGCAGGCGACTCTCGTTCCCACCGGTGAGATGTTGCCCACAAAGTACGCGCTGAAGGATATGTCCATCGCCTCAGGCTTCAATGTCGCTCCGGCACTCCATGTGATCGATACGGCCAACGTGAACGCCTTCGTCTTTGGTCTGCCTCATAAGCGTCCGGTGATCGGTGTGACCCAGGGGCTGGTGGATCGGCTGAACATCGATCAGCAGCGCGCGGTCTTCGCCAATCTCATGGCGCGGCTGAGAGCCGGGGACACCATCTGGGCCACCGGAGTCACGGCACTCATGAATCCCTTCTGGCGTGTCAATGATGCGAATCTGCGTGGTTCACACCGCAATTTCACTGACACACTCGATGTGACCTCCATTCCGCGGAATCTTCGCCATCCTGAACCGCAGGGTATCTCCACGGCTGCTGTCGGAGGTGCCGCGATGTCATCGGGAACCGGGTACATCTGGTTCTTTCTCGTGGCATTCGCCTTTGCAGCCGTCTCTGAATTCGTTGCGTTCGGACACCGGCACACGCAGTTACGGCATGCCGAACTCGCCGACGCCGAAGGAATGCTGCTACTCAAGGAACCGAGCAGCATGCTCTCGGCGCTTGAGAAGGCGGTGCGCTGCAACAACTTCGTCCCCACTGCAGGTCCCGGCTTCGCTCAGATGTTCTTCTGCTGGTCGGGCGATGGTGGCACCGATGACGAAGAGGATCCGGAGAATGTGCGCATCGTGCACCTGCGCGAGGTCCTGGGGGTGGCGGGTATGGAGCCGCCTCGAATCGAGCCGAACAGCCCATTTCTCGCTCCCTCGCCACCGCGGATGGATGTCTGATTTCCAGATTCGCACTTGCGCAGCCGACGTGAGGGGTGCTAATCTCCTCAGCAATCGAATACGTGCTGATGACGGGGAGTAGTATCTCTGGTCTGCAGGCGATAGAGAGTCGGGGATAGTGGAAACCTGACGCCGAGGATCGAGTGAATGGACCCCTGAGGTTTCGGAGCAAAGGCCCACTGTGGCTGATTAGGTCCGACGGATACCCACCGATACAAGGGGCTGCGTATCGGAATGACAAGGCAGAATCCCGCCTTCGTTCCCGTACTGACGGACACGAGTGGGCTCACCTCCTGAGGTGGGTCAACAAGGGTGGCACCGCGAGAATAACCTCTCGTCCCTTGATGGGATGAGGGGTTTTTGTATTTTCCGGAGCCCGGAATGGGAGTGAAGAGTCATGAGCGTACCCAGTAAGGAAGAGTTCGTGAGACTGGCCGCCGAGCACGATGTGGTCCCGGTCGCTCGGGAGGTCTACGCGGATCTCGCGACGCCGATCTCCGCATTCATGGCGCTCGCCGATGGGGCAGAGCACGCCTTCCTGCTCGAGAGTGTCGTTGCCGGCGAGCGTTTAGGTCGCTACAGCTTTTTGGGTGTGGGCGATCGCGAGGTCATCAGCGCACGCGGCGACGAGGTCGTGATCGAGAACGGCGGGGTCACCGGTGAGCGTGCACCCGATCCATTGGAAGTCGTGAAGCGTCGTTTGGCCACCGGCAGCGTCGCTCGTGTCCCGGGACTGCCGCTCTTCGTCGGCGGAGCGGTCGGCTATGTGGGGTATGAGGCCGCCGGAGGCTTCGACCGCATTCCTCGTCACGATAACGACGAGCTCAACGTGCCTGACATCTCCTTCATGCTCGCCGATGTCGTGGTCGCGTTCGATCACGCACGTCGGGTCATGCAGGTCATCGCGCCCGTCCGACCCGGCGGTGCGCCCGAGGCGGCATATGATCGGGCGCTCGGCCGTATCGATCAGTACATCAAACGCATCGACGAAGGGCCACGCGGGGCCGAACTCGGTGCCTACGGTGCATCTCTCGAGGTGCCCTTGGTCGCTCACACGAGTCGCGAGGAGTTCATGGAACAGGTCGAGACCGCCAAGGAGCACATCATGGCGGGCGACATCTTCCAGATCGTGCTCTCGCAACGATTCAGTGCCCCGTATGACGGCGACGGCATGGATCTCTACCGGGTGCTGCGCGCGGTCAATCCCAGCCC
>DFBG01000156.1 GCA_002367305.1 Actinobacteria bacterium UBA3086
TCGATGAAGTAGTCGAGCGGCAGCGAGGTTGAGTATCCGTCGGCAGCGCGCAGGATCAGGACCTCGGCACCTGTGTCGTATCCGGCCTCAGCGAGAAGATCGCGGACCAGCACGCCCTCCCACAGGATGTCGACGCTCCAGCCCTCCACGCAGTCGAGCCTGACGACCTTGCTGTATCGGTCCCGATCGATGACTCCGTCATAGGTGAGCTCAAGTGGAGTTTCCACTAGGCCATCGATGGTCATGGAATACGTTTCGATGTCCACATACTGCGGGCCATCGATCGAGTTCTCTCGGAAGTCTGTGACCGAGGAGAGATCGTTGCCCTCGTACTCGCGTACCTCGATCTTCTCGAGTTCGGTGATCTCTCGACCGCCGCCGGAGGGACCGCCGGCGTTGTCCTGTGTGCCGGACAGGCAGCCGGTGAGTCCGATGGACAGTGCGACGCAGGCGGAAAGCACTATCAGACGCGAACGACTCAGCATGCGGATCCCTTCGTTGATTACTCTCTATGACCCATGGTCGGTGTCCCGATGAGGTGTTTCATCGGGCGAATACCCTCACGAGTATGGTTCCCCCAGTGGGAGATTCCGCAACAGACTTGAGGCTATGGGGATATGTATTCCGGGTTGGGTATCGAACCCATGGATAGAGTTAGACGTTCTTGAGCGGTGAGGGGAGATAGTCATGGAATTGCTGGCTCGCACCTGCAAGGTTGATCGCATGAACGTTCAGCGTTTGTTCGCACGGGTGTTCGTGGCATTCGGGGGAGTTCTGTGGGTGGCCGGTGTTCTAGGTGCGAACATACGCTACCAGGATATGGGACTCTCAGAGAGCGCAGCGAACGCCCTGCTGCCCTTTGGGCTCGCGGTCGCTGCGCTCATCATCGGATGGTTCTACGAGACGCTCGCGTCATTCCTGCTCTTTGGCGGCGCCGTTGGAGTCGTGGCATGGGGAATCATCTCCAGTTGGGAAGCTGGAGTATGGGGAACCATGGGGTTCGTACTCATCGCGCCCATGGTCTTCGCCGGACTGCTGTTCCTGCTCGCTTCCAGGATGCAGCGGATCTGCACACTTGAGGAGTGAGAACCCCTAGGCTTCTGGCGTGTCCGTCTCAGGTTCGACAGCGTCGGGCTCGACGATCTCCACGAGCTCGATCTCAAACGTGAGCGCCTGTCCGGCGAGCGGGTGGTTGAAGTCGAGGGTGACCTCGCCGTCGACGATGCTCGTGATGCGGGCGTTCATCGTCCGACCGTCGGGCGTTCCGACCTCGGCGATGCCGCCGACAACGGGCTCGCTGGGAAACGCATCGGCCTGCACTTTGTGCACTGCAGCTTCGACATGCTCGCCGTAGGCGTCTTCGGTTGCGATCGTGACGGTGACGGATTCACCGAGGTCGAGACCTGCGACAGCAGCATCGAAGCCTGGGATGACCTGGCCTGCTCCGAGTGTGAACTCAAGGGGATCGCGTCCCGCGCTGGAGTCGAATTCGCTTCCGTCTTCGAGCGTGCCACAATAGTGGACACGTACGAGGGATCCTTCAGTGGTTGCCATGTTCATCCTTCGGTCGTGATGGTCAAGTGGTGACTCATGACACCTTACCTCAGCGGCTCGCCGGAGGCACGGACCGAGAGTTGGGAGAGTATTTCGATATTCGCCCTATAGCGGGGTGGGCTGCATGGGGTAGACTGAATGTGCTGTATCGGTTCATGCTATTCATGCGAGTCAATCGGTGACGGTGCCGTGTTGGCGGACGTCGAATGAGGACGGTTGCGGGTGTACGATCTTGAGGGAGTCCTTGGGGCTCCGGTCACGGGATTCGTGGAGCACCATGTCAGATCTCTTCTGACATGGGATATTTTGGTGTTCTTCCACCGCAACCCGGATGCAGTTCTCGACGGAGAAGGTCTCGCCTTGCGCTTGGGTCGTCGAGTCGAGGAGATCGAGCCGGAGGTCGAGGCGTTGTGCGCCGGTGTGATTCTGCAGCAGGCCGGCGGGCTCATCCGCTACAAGCCCTCACCCGAGATGCGTGACACGATCTGCAGCTTTGTGGATGCCTGTCAGGATCGCGGTCGCCGCCTTGCACTCATTGCACTGGTGCTCCACAAGATCAATCCGCAGAACCCGAGCTGACGCTGGTCCTTCCCGTTGGGGAAGCACTCACAAGTGGTCGGAAACCTCGGTGTTCAGGCTATCCTGCTCTATCACTTCGATGATCCGAAGGCCACTTTCGGCCAGTTGCAACTCGAAGGGCTCTTCCAGCTCGAGGCCGGCAGTGTCGTACACCACGCGTATGACGGGTGTGAGAGGATCCTCGCCGTTGTCGCTTACCACTCCGACCGACATGTCGGTCAATCGTACGAGGCAGCCTATCGGGAATACGCCCAGAGACTTGGCGAATAGACGGGCATACATCGGATCATGTCTCGTGCCCGCTTCATGGAGAATCTGCGCGATGGCTCGGTCGGGGGTTTCTCCATACACACCAGGTGCCGGGTTCGTGAGTTCGGTGAAACGGTCAGCGACTGCCACCATTCGGCTGAACGGATGCGGCACGTAGTCGGCCGGCCGGTCCGGTGAGCCCGAGCCATCGACGTGCATGTGATGCTCATAGGCCACCAGCATCGGCGCCGTATCTTCCAGAGGCAGACTTGAGAGAATTTCCGCGCCGGTTGTTGGGTGCATGACCCGCATTGCGTCGGCCTGCCCGGGGTCGTTGTGGTCGAACGCCGCTTTGCCTATGTCGTGCAGGAGTGCCGAGAGGCCGAGAGATGCCAATCCCTCCTCGGGCAGACCCATGGTGGCGCCCAGGGTCAACGTGTAGATCATGACGTTGATCGAGTGAAAGAGGTCCGACTCATCGCGACCCCTGATCGTGGCGAGTCCGAGAACCGCGGACTTGTCGGTCAGCAGACGTTCCAGGACCGAGCCGACCATCTCACCAGCGCCACCCAGGTCCGTGGTGGCACCTTGGGCAACCTGTTCCGAGAGGGTCCGCATGGTTGAGACGAGCCTCGTATAGAGTGCCCTGTCCTGTGCACGCAGGCGATCACGCTCTTCACGTTCTTCTTCGTCTTCGTCCTCGATGAACTGCACGATCACTGCCGTGGCGCCCCGTGATTCGAGCTCATGCTCCACATCGAGATCGGGGGAGGGCCGAAGGCTCAGTACATCCACGAGTGCGATCGCGTCGCGCTCGGTGAATTCCGGCTTGAACCCCAAGGATTCGACTCGACGGGCTTCCAGAGCCTCGGAGATAGCCGAGATTCCAGGAGCATCGTCAGCGATGACCGCGCTCTCGTGGTAGAGGTGGCCCTCGTGGAGATTGAGAGTGAGCACGCCCATGGCCGTGGCATCGGAAACGGTATTCAGGAGGGCATCCATCGCCTCACGGTAAGACGGGTGCTGAGCGGGATAGAGTTGCGCTGCTTTGCGCGACGAGGCAAGTGAAGTGACGACACGGGAGGCGTTGCTCATGAGGCACCTCCTACTTTGGCTTGTTTCGCAAGCGCCTGCAGTGCCAGTTCATGAATGTCCGAGAAGTGACCTCGCTTGATGAGTGTTTTTCGACTAGCCAGTTTCTGTAGAACAGCGCGGGCATCCTGCCCGGGGACCATAGCCAGCGCCCCGATGATCTCACGCGCTTTGGGGAAATCTTTTCCGTCCATATCCAGCTCTCCCAAATGGGTGGCGAGCAGGTTGGCCGCTTCGGGTGCACCTGATCTAGCCAGTGCACGGGCGGCGATGATGGTGACTTCCGCGCTCTCATCGCTGAGCATCTCAGCGAGAATTCTAACTGATGTGGGAGTGACGGTCGCCGCGAGTCCCTGCGCGGCTTCTCGACGTGACTGTGCATCACTGCGCGCCACGATCGAGCTGATGGTCTTGGCTGAGCGCGTATCGGGCTCCGATGCCAGACGGGTCACAAGTGGTGCAACCTCGAACCACTGGGCGTCGGGTGCGACGACATTGAGCAGATCCACGATTCGTCGGCCGATCAGCTTCTCGGCGATTGCGAGCCCGTCGTACTTGAGACGCAAGGCTTCGTTCACCAATGAGGCCGCAGCGGCTTCGCCCGCTGCTCGCATGATGCTGCGGGCGTCATCGAGACGAGTCTCGTCTTCGAGAATCGCGTTCAGCAGCGAGCGCATCGATGCTGGGGAGACCGAACGGCTCACGGCATCGCGAAGTCGGTCCGCGAGTTCTGGCCACGGCTGGCTTGTGTGGGATTCTCTATTAGTGAGTCCCGTGATCACTCTGAGGGCACTATCGAAATCTCCGTTGCCGAGCAAACGAGGAACGAGTCTCGAGAGGTTGTCGACGGTGCGGCAGTAGAGATCAAAATCTTGTTGCTGATCGAGCAGCGCGAGCATTGTGGTGACCGAGGAGCCTCCGGTGGAGGTGGCCTTGACCGCCCCGCGCATGCGCGAGATCTCTTCCTCGGCGATAGTCGCTGCTGCCGCAACACTTCGATAGGATCCGTCGGCGTCGATGAGCGAGGTCTCGGGCCCCTTCTTCGTGTGTGTCTCCATCATGTGCTGCAGGAAATGTATCTCTTTCTCGCTATGGGAGTCCTCGGCGAGCATGGCCTGTACGCGAGCGTAGACCTGGCTGATGCGATCATCGAGCGGCAGGTGGGACAGCGCATTGGATAGAGAGAGCATGTTCTTGCCGAATACTCCGTCGGCGACGGACGAAGCGATATCGTTGTTGTCCAGATGCTGGAACATGCCCCCGGTGAGCCCGCGTGCCGGCCCGTTCTCAAGGGCGAGACCCAGAAGCGCATCCTTCCCGGTTCCATCCTGGTTCTTGAACGCCTCAGCGAGTGTTGCAAGTAGCCGCGGCACACCGTTTTCGCCGACTGCCGATGAGAGCTCGGCGAGCCCTTCCTCGAATGCGGCGGGGTCACCAGAGGCCGCGGCCGCCATCCAGGTGGAGAGTTTGTCCGGATCGGTCGCAAGCATACGAAGGAACTCATCAACATCCTGCTCGTCCTCGGACTCTTCTTGCTCGATGACGGTGAGCGCCACATCGGTCGCTCGGATGCATTCGACTCCTGCCGATGCCAGCGCGGCTGCGAATCCGCCAGATGCACGCACCTCGTTGGGATCTGTTATCACGACCTGCAGGAACTGGAGAAGCTCCCGGGCGGAGCACCCGCTGGTGAAGTCGATCTCAGCGACACCGTGGTTGCGGAGTTCCTCGGCAAGATCAGAGACGCCGGGCATACCGGGCCCGATCGGTTCTCCGTTCTGGCTGAAGCCTTCACGAACCACGGAGAGCGAGAGGACGGGGGATACGTCGAAATGCGTGCTGAGGGTTGCCGAGGCAGCGGCCATGGCTTGCATGGGCATGGGGCTGCCTGGTGGGTAAAGCCGCAGCGTCTTGCTCGCCGTCGCAATGCCACGGACGATTGATTCCAGGCTACGCATCTGCGTAGGGTCGGCCATCTAGTTGATTTCCCCACTCCTCGTTGCAGCACGACGGTGTTCTTCACCGCCGTGCGTGCCGAACTGTCTCATTATTCCATCGGCATTACATCACGCGAAGTTTAAGTATCTGGTTTGAGGAATCTCAGTTGCTGGTACGCTATGCCCCATGGAACAGTACATAGTAGAACTTCTCCTCATTCTCGCGCTTGTCCTGCTCAATGGCTACTTTGCCGCTGCAGAGATAGCGCTGATAAGCGCTCGACGAGCGGCGCTCAAGGCTGCTGCCGACGAGGGATCCGCCGCGGCTGCGGCCGCGGTCAAGCTGACCGAGGACCCCACGCGGTTGCTCGCAACCATCCAGATAGGCATCACTCTTGTTGGATTCATGGCGTCTGCCGCCGCGGCTGTTTCTCTGGCGACTCCTCTGGCCGACTGGCTTCGTACTCTGGGGAGCCCGTGGCTCGCGGGGGTTGCTGGTGGCTTGTCAGTGGTGATCGTCACCGTCGCAATCGCCTATTTAACGCTGGTTCTCGGGGAGTTGGCACCCAAGCGGCTTGGCTTGCAGCGGGCGGAATCGGTCGCCACGGCGGTTGCCCGACCGATCACCATACTTGCAACGCTCGTCGCACCTCTTGTGTGGTTCCTTGGGCGTTCCACGGACCTCATTTCTCGACTCATGGGCGTGCAACTCGGTGTAGGGCGCCCGGGTGTGAGCGAAGAGGAGATCAAGCTGCTCGTGACCGAGCAGGGAAGTTTGCTTGACGAAGAGAAGCGCATGATCCACGAGATATTCAAGCTAGGCGATACCGTGGCTCGCGAGATCATGGTCCCTCGTGTGGACATGGTGCTCATTGAAGAGTCCACGGCGGTTGCGGATGTGCTCGAGGTGTTCCGAAGCAGCGGCTTCTCGCGGTTGCCGATATTCCGAGAGGACCATGACCGGATCGTGGGCGTGCTCCTGCTCAAGGACCTCGTTGGCCCTGCCGCTTCGGGTGGTCTAGGCGGCTCGGTGGATGCGTACATGCGCGAAGCCGTGTTCGTTCCCGAGACGAAACAGATTCTGCGCCTGCTCTCCGAGATGCAATCACGTCGCAATCACATGGCGATCGTGGTGGATGAGTACGGAGGAACGGCCGGCCTGGTGACCATTGAGGATATCGTCGAGGAGATCATCGGTGAGGTTGCCGACGAATTCGACAGTTCGCGCGAGTTCGCGACGCGCCTTCGTGAGAACGAATGGGTGATCGACGGGCTCTGCCCTGTCGAGGATGCGCTTGAGATGGGGTTTCCTGTCGAGGAGAGCGACGAATACGAGACGCTCGCCGGATGGATGCTCGCGCAGCTCGGGCATATACCAGTCCCAGGGGAGCGCGTGAGCCTGGAAGAGCACACGTTCACCGTGCAGGCGGTCCGTCGTAGGCGCATTGCCCGGGTGCATGTGGAGCGTGATCTGCCGTCGCCCGAGTGGTCTGTGGAAGAGGGGGATAGCGATGGATCGTAAGTTGTACCGAAGCCGCAACCAGAGAATGGTCGCCGGTGTGTGCGGCGGAATCGCCGAATATTTCGACATCGATCCGACCGTCGTGAGGCTCATCGC
>DFBG01000047.1:0-5057 GCA_002367305.1 Actinobacteria bacterium UBA3086
GCCATGTGGCTCGGCGTGTGCGTTGCCGAGGGCGCCCTCTGGAGAGGCCGGATCGATCCGGCCAGGCCCGTATTCTGGCTTGTAGTCGGTGTGGCAATGCTCGCTGCGGCAACGTGTGCCCTGCGTACTCAAGGCTGGTGTCGGGTCACCGCACTGATCCTAGCGGGCTTCATTTTGGGCGGAGTGCTCGGATCGCTCTATTGGGCCGACGTGCGGGTTGCAGGCACACGGCTGGAGGCGTCCAAGTGGGGCGAGTGGTCGGGACGCGTGATGGATGATGCGCGACCGGCCGGCGAGAGGTGGGTTGTCACGATTGCGCTCGATGCTGGTGAAGGGGCGTCGAGATCTCAGGTGGAGGTCGTATGGCCGTCTGGGGAGGACGTTCCGGACGCAGGCCGCTCTGTCACATTCGCGACGAGGTTCGCGGTGCCGGACCGCAGCGATCCCTGGGCGCGGTCAATGTGGCGTAGCGGCACCGCCGCGCAAGGACGTGCCGTGCGTGGTGAGATCGGTTCGTGGTCGGGGAGTGTGACGGGCAGGCTCGGGCCCGTGCGTGTGTGGTGTCGGGAGCGATTGGCCGTGATCGGCGGGGATGGGGGAGCACTGCTGGAAGGCGTATTGATCGGCAGTCGTGATCGGCTGCGAGGCACGGCCGCGGAGGAGGCGTTCCGCTTGAGTGGGGTCGCGCACCTGCTGGCGGTCTCAGGCACGCATCTCGCAGTGCTGGCGGCGATCGTGTGGTTGCTGGCACGACGCGCGCATCTGCCACTACCCGCCCAAGTCGGGTGCGTGCTCATGTTGGCCGTGGCGTATCTGGGTATATCGGGCTGTCGTGCATCGACGTTGCGGGCATTTGTGATGTTGGCTGCAGCGGGCGGCGCCATGGTTTCGGGCAGGCGCGGCGATCCGCTCTCGGCGATTCCGATCGCCTGCATGGGAATGTTCGCGATCAGTCCGGCTGCTGCGTTCGATTTCGGCTTCGCCTTATCGGTGAGCGCGGTGGTGGGCCTGGTTCTCCTTGGCACGCTCGCCACTGCGTGGGCGCGAACATCCCTTCCGCGTCCTTTGTCAAAACTGGCACCCGCCCTTGCCGCGAGCGTGGTCGCGCAGGTGGTGACCATGCCGCTCACGGTTCCCGCGTTCAACACGGTGCCCTTGGTGGGACCGGTCACGAATCTCGTGGCGGTTCCTCTAGTTACCCTCTGCATGGCGGTAGGGCTTGCGGGTCTTGGCGCTGGGCTGCTCGTGGAATCGTTGGGGATGTGGATCCTCACGGCAGCCGGCATGGGGATGAGCGCGGTGGCGCGCTACTCGGCGTGGTGTGCCGCGGTGCCGGGGTCGGTGATATTCGCCACGGGTTCAACTGCGGTGTGGAGCGCAGTCGTCGTAACAGCAATGGTGGCGACGTGGGTGTGGTGGCCGCAGCCGCGGAGCGGATCACGTGCGCGGATTGCCAGCTTCGTGGGCGCTGCGACGCTCGTGATCGTGGTGGTCATGCCCGGGAGTCGCTCCCCGTCGATCATGGTCCTGGACGTGGGTCAGGGCGATGCGATTCTCGTGCGATCCGGCGGCTGCGCGGTTCTCGTCGACGCCGGGCCGTCGGACGCGGCGCTTGCCTCGGCCCTGGCCCGCCAGTCACTCAGGCGTCTGGATGCCTTGGTGCTCACTCATGCGCACGATGACCACACCGGCGGCGTCAGCGGGCTCTTGGGTGTGATGCGGCCGAGTGTGTCCTATATCGCAGGGACTTTCGATGGGGGAGCGGGTATGGCGTCGGAGCAGATGGATCTCGTCGCACTGTATGACCGTACCGTTCCCGTCGAGGTCCTTGAGGCTGGCGATGTGATCACGTGTGGTGACTGGAAGCTCTCCGTCCTCTGGCCTCCAGTCGGTCACAAGGCGCCTGATGAGAACGCCGGCAGCATCGTGCTGCTCGCAGAGACCGCGACGTGTCGAGTTCTGCTCACAGGCGATGCAGAAGCAGACGTGCTGCACGAGATCATGCAAGAGAGGTCAGGCCTGCAGGTGGACGTGCTCAAGGTAGGACACCATGGCAGTGCCGACAGCGTCACCGTCGAGCAACTCCGCACGATGGCGGTGAGATCGGCGATCATCAGTGTGGGTACAGGCAACACGCACGGACACCCTGACCCGGACACGCTCGCAACGCTGCAGGAGGGGCTCCTGGCGCCTATTAGAACGGATCTCTCGGGAGATGTGGAGATTCGGGTGACCAAGACCGGATTCGAGCTCATAACGCATGGCGGAGCAGACGTTGCGTGTGAGAGAATCACGAGCGACCCCGCGATATCTTCGGAGGACCATGTCCAAGCTGACCGACCTCAAGAGCGTCTACCTGATCTTTGGCAAGGAGGATCTCCTGCTGCAGGATGCTGTCGCACGGCTCAAAGAGAGTCTCTCGGAGGTCGCGGATCTGGACTTCAACCTCTCCAAGTTCGATGGGGAGAAGGTGGATGTCAGCGAGATTGTGGCGGCGTGCAACATGATGCCATTCATGTCAGAGCGCCGCCTTGTGATCGTCTCGCGGACCGACAAGATGCCAACTTCGGCCCTGGGCGTATTGGCTGACTATGCCAAGGATCCCAATCCGGAGACTGCGCTTGTACTGGTCGCGACCAAGATCGCCAAGAACACACGGCTCTACAAAGCAGTGGACAAGCTGGGTGGAGCGTACGAATACAAGGCGCCCGCCAAGCGTGAGTACCCCGCCAAAGTCGTGGACCTCTTCGAACGCCGCGGTAAGCGCGTGGGTCGTGACGCGGCGGAGGTCCTGGTGCGAGCGGTCGGCTATGACCTGCGCAGGCTTTCGATAGAGATCGAGAAGGTCGTCGCATTCGCAGGCGACAAGACCACGCTCTCTCGACACGATATCGAAGAGGTCATGTCCACAACCGCTCCCACGTCCATCTTCGATTTCCTCAATGCGCTGGGCGCACGGTCGGCCCGGGAGTCGCTTCGTCTTCTGGCAGCCCTGCTCGCCGACGGTGAATCGATCTTCGGGATCAACGCCATGGCGGTGCGGCACGTGCGCAATCTCCTGAGTGTGCGCGCTCTGCTCGATCGCGGTGGGGTGGGCGTCTCGCAGATGGCGCGTGAACTCCGCATGGCCGACTGGCAGGCCAAGACGCTGGTGCGTCAGGCGGATCGATTCTCGGAGTCCGAGTTGGTCGATGCGCTGCGGACCGCCGCAGAAGGTGAGACACAAATGAAAACGAGCCGGGATGCCCGGCTCGTTTTCGAACGTTGGGTGCTGTCGATCTGCAACGATTAGTCGCGGATGACTAGGCTCCTACGTTATTTGCCCGCTTGGCGATACCGGACTTGCGGTTCGCAGCCTGGTTCTTGTGGACAACGCCCTTGCTGACAGCTCTGTCGAGTACGCGATTGGCCTCGTTGGCTGCGGCCTGTGCGGCTGCTGCGTCTCCGGACTCGATCGCTGCGTCGACCTTTTTGACCGCAGTCTTGACTTCAGACCTGACGGCCTTGTTGCGAAGGCGTGCTTTCTCGTTGGTCAGCACGCGCTTCTTCTGGCTCTTGATGTTCGGCAACTCTACCTGCCTCCTGTGTGTTTATAGCCCGCAGTGGGGTTACGAGCCAAAAGAGTGTAGCATCATCGAAGGGGTCGGGCAACGCGCCCGTATGTGGCCCCATCAGACGCACGGTTTCTCCCGGTGCGCGACCCTGCTATCATGAGCCGCTATGACTGAACCCACACACATCCGGAACTTCTCCATCATCGCGCACATCGATCACGGCAAGTCGACACTTGCCGATCGGGTGCTCCAGTTGACGCACACCGTCAAGGAGCGCGAGATGAAGGAACAGGTCTTGGACTCAATGGATATCGAGCGCGAGCGCGGTATCACCATCAAGGCGCAGGCCGTGCGAGTCCTCTATGAGGCGGAGGACGGCCAGACCTATCAGCTCAACCTCATCGACACACCGGGGCACGTTGACTTCACCTATGAGGTCTCGCGCTCGCTCCAGGCGTGCGAGGGCGTGATGCTCGTTGTCGATGCGGCGCAGGGCGTCGAGGCGCAGACCGTCGCCAACGCGATGATGGCCATGAACGCCGGTCTTGAGATCATTCCGATCATCAACAAGATCGATCTGCCCGCCGCCGAGCCAGAGCGCGTGCGTCATGAGATCGAAGAGGGTCTCGCCATACCTGCCGACGAGGCTGTTCTCACCTCGGCCAAGAGCGGAATCGGCATCCAAGAGGCACTCGAGGCGGTCGTTCGGCGCGTTCCGCCACCCGTCGGTGATGCAGCAGGGCCGCTGAAGGCACTCATCTTCGACTCGTACTTCGATACGTATCGCGGTGTGGTCGCTCTGATCCGCGTCGTTGACGGCTCGGTGAGCAAGGGTCAGAGCATCCGCATGATGGCGACCAACACGGTCACCGATGTCGAGGAAGTCGGTGTTCGTCGGCCGGCCAACGTTCCGGTGGAGTCACTGGGTGTGGGAGAGGTCGGCTATCTCGTCACCGGACTCAAGGATCCCGCGCAGGTACGCGTGGGTGACACCGTCACGCTCTCAGAAGGCGGTGCCCCTGAGGCGCTTCCCGGCTACCGAGAAGTGAAGCCCATGGTGTTCACCGGGCTCTATCCCATCGACGGCGACCAGTATCCCGACCTGCGCGACGCACTCGACAAGTTGCAGCTCAACGACCCTGCGCTTATCTACGACCCTGAGACGAGTCACGCTCTGGGCTTTGGATTCCGCGTCGGCTTTCTGGGCCTGCTGCATATGGAGGTCGTCAAGGAGCGTCTGGAGCGGGAGTTCGACCTCGATCTTCTGGCAACCGCTCCCAGCGTGGAGTATCGCGTGAGCAAGACCAACGGCGAGGTGCTGCAGATTCACTCGCCGCAGGACATGCCGGAGCCCTCTGCGACCGAGATGATCGAGGAACCGTACTTCAAGGTTACGATCCTGGTGCCGCCGGACTTCGTCGGCGCGATCATGGAACTCTGCGAGGGTCGACGCGCCACGTTCAAGGATATGCAGTACATCTCGGCCACAACGGTGGAGATGCA
>DFBG01000047.1:5141-16375 GCA_002367305.1 Actinobacteria bacterium UBA3086
GTCGTTCATCGTGCACAAGGACAAAGCGTACGATCGCGGGAAGGTTCTGACTGAGAAGCTGCGCGGGATCATTCCTCGGCAGATGTTCGAGGTTCCGATCCAGGCGGCGATAGGCAGTCGCATCATCAGTCGCGAGACCGTGCGCGCGATCCGCAAGGACGTGCTCGCCAAGTGTTACGGCGGTGACATCTCACGTAAGCGCAAGCTTCTGGAGAAGCAGAAGAAGGGCAAGAAGCGCATGAAGAACGTGGGTGCCGTCGAGGTGCCGCAGGAGGCGTTCATGGCGATTCTCAAGGTCGATGAGTAGCACGAAGGCGACATCTCGCTCCGCTGCGCCTGTGTCGACCTCTAGTGAGCCCGTCGCGCTGTANNGTTCACGTACCGTTCTGCGCCTCCAAATGCGACTACTGCGACTTCGCGTCGGTCGCCGGTGCAGTGGATGCGGCCACGATCGACTCCTACATCGCTGCCGTCGTGCGTTCGCTTCGCGACGACTTCGCACCCGAGATTCTCGCCGACGTGCCCACGCTCTATGTAGGTGGCGGCACGCCTTCCCTGTTGGGGGCGGACGGACTGCGTCGGCTGCTGACCGAGATCACCGACATCGCAACGTTGCGCGCGGATGCCGAGATCACCGTTGAAGCCAACCCGGACTCCGTGGACGACGCCCTCGTGAGTGCTTTGTCCGCATTGCAGGCCGACTTGATCCCCGCAGGAGTGCTGCGCGTGAGTCTGGGCGTGCAGTCATTTGATGACGAGGTTCTGAGCATTCTTGGCCGACGTCATGACGCTGCTGCGGCCCGTCAGGCGCTCACGTTGCTTGCCGACGCGGGGCTGCGCGTGTCTCTCGACCTCATGTGCGGGATTCCCGGGCAGTCGCCTGAGTCGTGGCGCGCGTCGCTTGACGCGGCAATCGCGAGCGGAGTGGGCCATGTGAGTGTCTATCCGCTCACGGTGGAGGAGGGCACTCCGCTGGCGCGTTCGGTACGCGCTGGTTCCGTTGAAGAACCCGATTCCGATATCGCCGCAGATATGATGGAGACCGCCGATGCGGTTCTGCGCGAGGCAGGCATAGAGCGCTACGAGATCGCCAACTACGCGCGCCCCGGTCAGGAGTCGCGGCACAACACCGGCTACTGGACGGGCGTGGAGTACCTGGGGATCGGTCCGTCGGCTGCCAGTATGTTGTCAGTGCGTACAGCGGCAAAGACGTTCTTGGAGCGGGACCTAGGTCTCGTCACCGAGTGCACGGCGTCTGAGATGCCCGTCGAAGCGGGGGATATCGTCGCCCGTGTTCGTTATGCGCAACCCTTTGGCCTTGCTGCGTTCCTGAGCGGCGAAGGAAACCAGGCAGTCGAGTCCGAGTGGCTCACCGCACATGAGGCAAGCCGCGAGGACGCCATGCTGGGCCTGCGCCTCTGTCGAGGAATCGACCAAGAGTTGGCCGACGAGGCCGGTGTCATCGACGTGCTGGAGCGGCTGTCATCTGACGGTCTCGTGGAACGCGCGACGACCGACGATGCCTCCGATCGCTGGCGACTCACGCATCACGGTTGGCTCATCGCCAACGAGGTCTTCGGAGCCGTGTGGTCGCAGGAATGACCTGTAGGCGTTCCGCTCGGCGCTGGCACTCGCTATAATCGAGTGCCAGAGAGGTGAATCACATGATGAACGATCGTCGCCGACGTGTTCTCTCGGCGCTTGTGGAAGAGTACATAGCCAGTGCACAACCCGTCGGGTCCAAGAATCTCGTGGACCGTTACGACCTGGGCTGCTCTCCTGCGACCGTTCGTAACGAGCTTTCGATCCTGGAGGAGACCGGCTACGTATTCCAGCCGCACGTCTCAGCGGGACGAATGCCCACCGACAGCGGTTATCGTTCCTTTGTCGACGAGCTGACCGGCGCGATCGACGGCATCACGCAGGCCGAGGCGGAGGAACTCGCAGCGGAGTACTTTGCCACGGCGGCTGAGATCGACGACCTCATGAAGCACACGTCGGTCATGCTCTCGCAACTCACGCACTATGTTGCAGTTGTTCTCGCGCCGACCATCTCCCTCGCGCGTATTCGCAGGCTCGATCTACTCTCCATGGGTGCGCAGCGCGCGGTGTTCGTGCTCATCACCGAGCAGGGACAGGTGGTCAACCGGCACATCAAGCTGCCGAGCGAGGCCACACCGGAGAGGATCGCCGAAGTCGAGCACGCACTGAACGCGTCGCTGCAGGGCAAGCGTGCCGACCAGATCCGCGTGCTTAGGGATGCGCTCTCGTCGCCCGATGGAGGTTCGGTCGACACGTTGATGACGACCCTGCTCGATGAGGTTCTCGATGCGCTGCAGGAGGCCGACCGCGATCGTCTGCATCATGTGGGAATGCCCGATCTGCTCACTCTGCCGGAGTTCACCGACTCAGAACAGGTCCGTCCGCTCGTGGGGTTGCTGGAAGATGGCCTCGCCATGTTGGAGACCCTGCACGACGTCATGCAGAGTGGGGGCGTCACCGTGCGTATCGGTAGTGAGAACACCGCCTCTGAACTGGGGAATCTCAGTTTGGTGGCCACGAAGTACGGGACAGGGAACGCCGACGGGATCGTTGGTGTCATAGGTCCCACTAGAATGGATTACAATCGCGCGATCACCGCAGTGCGGTGTGTGGCGGACGGTCTCTCGGAGACCTTGCGCTAGCACGTATCAGACGCGCCCGCTGGGCGCACAGGAGGGAGTCACGTGGCTTCAGGCACCATCGACTATTACGCCGTGCTCGGTCTCGAGCGTACGTGCACGGAGACAGAGATCAAGAAGGCATTCCGCCGCAAGGCGCGCGAGTGCCATCCGGACGTCTGCAAGGACACGGACGCCGAGGAGCGATTCAAGGAGATCAACGAGGCGTACGACGTCTTGTCCGATCCGCAGAAGCGTGACACCTACGATCGCTACGGCACCGTCAATCCGCAGCAGGGCTTCGGCGGACCGGGCGGTGTCGACATCGGCGACATCTTCTCCGGCTCCGGCATGGACGATCTGTTCTCCGCATTCTTCGGCGGCGGAGGCGGCGGAGGAGGTGGAGGACGCCGTACACGCACCGAGGGTCGGGATATGGCGGCTCAGGTCGTGATCACGCTTCAGCAGGCTGCTGAGGGCGTTGAGAAGGAGATCATGTTGAGCCACCTCGCTCCCTGTGAGGAGTGCGGCGCCACGGGTTCCGTCGGCGACGAAGGCACGACAACCTGTTCCGACTGTAACGGGCGGGGCCAGCGACGCACCGAGCGTCGTACGTTCCTGGGCGTCATGGAGACGCTTACCCCCTGCGAGACTTGCGGCGGGACTGGGTCGGTTGTCAAGAACGCCTGCGATGAGTGCGACGGAACGGGACGCGTCCCCGAGCGTGAAAAGGTCACGATTCCCGTGCCTGCGGGAATCAGCGATGGTCAGCAGTTGAGCATGTCCGGCATGGGCGAGGCGGGTCTGCGCGGCACCAAGTCCGGCGACCTGATCGTGACCGTGCGCGTTTCTCCGCACGAGTTCCTGCACCGCGAGGGTGACGATCTGCACTGCCGCATGATCCTCAACGTCGTTGAGGCTTCTCTGGGTGGCACCATGACGGTGCCCGGCCTCTTTGATGATGTCAATGTCGCGTTCGACGCCGGTATCCAGCATGGTGCACAGGTGCGCGTTCGTGGCGGAGGTATGCCGCGTCTTCGAGGCAGCGGATCTGGTGATCTCATCGCACATATCGGCATCGAGGTGCCGCGCAAGCTTTCAAAGGAGCAGCGTGCCATGTTCGAGCAGCTGCGAGAGTCGCTCGGACGGAGTTCCAAGTCTCCGCTGCAGAAGCTCAAGGAGTGGTTGACGAACTGATGGCTCATCCACGTTTCTTCCTGGTCGCGCCGTTGCGTGACGCCGATGAGTTCGTCGTCGAAGCCGACGATGGACCAGCTGGAGTACGTCTCCCTTTGGGTGAAGCTGACCGACATCATGCGGCCGATGTACTGAGGCTCCATGCCGGAGACCACATCATCGCAGTGGAGCCGGACGGAACAACGCTCGACGTGCGCCTCATTGACGTGACGCGCCATCATATCGCCGGTGAGGTGAGAGGCCTTCTCCCAAGAGAGCAAGGACCGCGCGTGACGTTGATCCAGGGCCTGGCGAAGGGCTCCAAGATGGATCTCATCATCGAGAAGGCTGTCGAGCTCGGCGTGAGTGCCGTCGTTCCGTTCCAGAGTGAGCGCAGTGTTGTGCGTTTGGATGAATCAAAGCGACGGGCCCGGGTGGAGCGCTGGCAGCGTATTTCGCTGGCTGCCGCCAAACAGTCGCAGCGCTCGATCGTGCCCGATGTTCTGGATGTGGTGGACACGTTGGGGCTCGTGGAGATGCTCCCTCGATTCGATCATGTCGTTGTGCTCTGGGAGGACGAGAGGTCGTGCACGTTCGCTGACGCGTTCAAGGGGATATCCCACCGCGCGCATGTTGCTGTCGTGATAGGGCCCGAGGGTGGACTCACGGCCGACGAGGTGGCTCAGTGCCGCGAGGTCGGTGCTGTTACCGCTACGTTGGGAAGCACGATCCTGCGTACCGAGACGGCGGGGATCGTAGGTCTTGCGCTCGCCGTGCACCGTATGGGCGGCTTGGGCGGCGACAACAGTGAGTGAACGGGCCTGCCGGGAAGAGTTCCCGGTGGCGTTCAAGACTCTTGGGTGCAAGGTCAATCGCGTAGAGAGCGAGGATATCGCCTCGGACCTCTTGGGTCGCGGATGCATGCTCGTTCCCGAGAACGAAGCGCTCGTCGTGATCATCAACAGTTGCACAGTTACCGGTGAGGCCGACCGCAAGGCGCGCAAGGCTGTGCGACACGCGCTCAATGGAGCCCGCGCGCCCATCGTGGTGGTGACCGGATGCCTCGCGACTATGGATCCGCAGGGTCTGCGCGACCTTTCCGAGCGTGTGGTGGTCGAAGCGGACAAAGAGCGGGTCGCGGACATCGTTTCCTCCGTTCTGGATCTCCACGCTACCCACCATGGACATGCGGTGGGTATGGGAGAGGGGTTCCGTACCAGGACTATGCTCAAGATTGAGGACGGGTGCGACAACTTCTGCACCTACTGCATCATCCCGTACGCCAGAGGGGTGCCCCGTTCGGTGCCGTTGGATCAGCTTATCGATCGTGCAAAACGACTCGTGGAAGCAGGCGTCGCTGAGATCGTTCTCACGGGGATCAATATTGGTCGGTATAGAGACGGCGGCCATACGCTACCGGATGTCGTTCGTAGAATCGCGGCCACGGGAATCCGTCGACTACGTCTCTCAAGCGTGGAGCCACCGGATGTGAACGGCGAGCTGCTCGCAGCACTCGCTGAGACTCCCTGCGCTGTGCCGCATCTTCATATACCGCTCCAGTCGGGGAGCGATTCTGTGCTCGCTGCTATGGGGCGTACCTACAGCGCTGCCGAGTTTGAGATTCTCGTTGGCAGGGCGCGCAAAGCGGTCCCTGGACTGGTGATAACCACCGACGTCATCGCGGGATTCCCCGGTGAGACATGGTGTGATGCTGTGGAAACGATAGCCATGTGCGAGCGGATCGGCTTTTCCAAGATGCACGTGTTCCGCTACTCGGAGCGTCCGGGCACGCCGGCCGCGACCATGCTCAGGTCGGTAGCTCCGGGAGAGCGTGCCGTGCGAGCTCAGGCGCTGCGCATGCTGGGGCAGTCGATGCGAGAGAGATTCTTGAGGTCGCTACTGGGCGCAGAACGCACCGTCCTTGTTGAGAGCGTGGCGGGATCCACCGCGATCGGCACCACGGGAGACTATGTGCGAGTCGAGGTCGAAGATGTGACCAATATCGCCGAAGGTGACCTCGTCGTCGTGCGCGTGACTGGGCGCGAAGGGGAGGTCGCGCAGGGCGTGTTTGTCGGCCTTGCGTGATAGAATCCAAGGCAATTGGTAGAGGAGAGAATGAGGGGCACTTGTTGGAACCGACGCAGATACGTCTCGTCGTCCCACCTGAGTTGAACATGGTCGATCTGTTGGGGCAGGAGGATCTCTTGCTTCGCTTGATCGAGGACCAGTTCGAGTCAGTGATCTCAGTGAGGGGCAACCAGATAACCATCAAAGGCATGCCTGCCGAGAGTCAGGCGGTCTCAGCTCTCTTCACGGAGATGATCTCTCTCGTGGAAAAGGGAGAGCAACTCACTCCTGAGAATATCGAGCGCACCATTGAGATGCTGCGTCTGGGCGATTGCAGCCCCAGCGCCGTGTTCTCCGATGTGCTTCTCACTCACAAAGGCAAGAGCATCCGCCCTATGACCTCGGGTCAAAAGCACTACGTCGACGCCATTCGCAAGAATACGGTCACCTTCGGGATCGGGCCAGCGGGAACGGGAAAGACGTATCTCGCGATGGCCATGGCTGTAGAGGCTCTGAAACACCGAGAGGTCGGTAGGATCATCCTGACGCGACCAGCGGTCGAAGCGGGGGAGTCCTTGGGCTACCTTCCCGGCACGCTGTTCGAGAAAGTGGATCCGTATCTTAGGCCACTCTATGACGCCCTCTTCGACATGATGGATGTGGAGAAGTCGCAGCAGCTCACCGACAAAGGTGTCATCGAGATCGCGCCTTTGGCATTCATGCGCGGGCGAACGCTCAACGACTCTTTCATCATTCTTGATGAGGCTCAGAACACGAGCCCGGAGCAGATGAAGATGTTCCTCACGCGGCTGGGCTTCGGTTCCCGTGTGGTTATCACCGGCGATGTCACGCAGGTCGATCGACCGGTGGGGCAGTCCGGACTTCGAGTGGTTCGCGATATCCTCGACGGCGTCTCTGGTATAGAGTTCGTCGATCTCAAGGCGCGCGATGTCGTGCGCCACAAGCTCGTCCAGCGTATCGTCACTGCATACACCCAGTTCGAAGAGCAGAAAGCTGCCAAGAGCGATGACTGACATCTCAGACGTCATTGCACGTTTCGTGTCCAAGGACAGCGTGCTGCGGCATCCACTCGCTGCACGCCTCGCGCTCGCACTGCTGGTCATTGCAGCGGCGGCAGTGCCCCTCGTCATCCAGACCCCTCCCGTTGGTCTGGTCGAGGGATCTCCTGCGACTCGTACGTATCGAGCCAACCGTACCGTCCAGTTCGTGGACCAAGTCGCCACTGATGCAGCTGTGGAGCAGGCAGTGGATTCCATCCAGCCCGTGTACGTTTTCGACAATGAGATTCTCACGGCCGCCCGCGGGGACGTTGCGGTGTTCTTCGAGGCCGTTTCTTCTGCCCGTTCTCAGTACAGCGACGACATGACGGCCACGCTGTCCGCGCTTACTCCGCAGATTGAGATGTACGACGAAGCCACCGTCGTGACCGCAACCAGTATCGATGCCACATCTCTCGCCAGCGTTGAGCGGGCCAGCGAACAGCTTGTGACCACCGTTCTCTCAAGACGAATCACAGATGATCTGCTTGAGGAGACCATCGTTCAGATGCGGGAGAGCGCGAGCAGTCTTCCGTTCTCTGCTTCGGTGCGCGAGATGATCGCCGACGTTATCGAGGGTTCTCTGCATGCCACGGTCGTACTCGATCCTGTTGCCACACAGGCCGCTCGGGACACCGCAGCAGCCGATGTCGCTCCGGTTGTGATCATCAAACAGGCTGGCGAGAACATCGTGCAGAAGGGTGAGGTCGTCACCGCCGAGGAAATCGAGATCGTACAGCGACTCGGTCAACTCGAGCAGGGCGGTTCGGTGGGCTCTCTCACAGCTCTCGTGTTCCTAGCCGCCCTGATGATCCTGGCGGCGGGCGCATTCCTCTGGCGTTACGACCGGGAAGTCTATGACCTCATGAAGAATCTGGCGCTCTTGGCCACACTCTTTGTCGGCATGATCTGGGTCACTCGCCTGGTTCTGTGGTTTGTGCCGGAGTGGTCGCTCTACGTGTTCCCCGTACCGCTCGCGGCTATGCTCACAACCCTGCTCATCAGCGCCCGAGAAGGCATGCTCATGGCTATTCTCACGAGCCTCGCTGGTGTACTCCTCGGTTTCGCGAGCGGCGGCAGCGTCGTTGCCATGCTCGTGTGGAGCATCGCCGCCGTGGTCGCTATGGCGTTCATGACTGATCGCAGGCGACTCTTCTATGTGGGGGTGTTCCTGGTCGTATCAGGAGCGTTCATAGCGTTCACCACCACGCTCGCATCAGGAGTTGAACTCAGATCCGCCGTCGATGCGGGTATCTACGGTATCGCCGGTGGCCTCATCTCGGCCGTTCTCGGATATGGACTACTGCCATTTTTCGAGCATGTATTCGGGGTCACCACCGATATTCGCCTTCTTGAGTTGGGCAACCCAGGGCATCCGCTGCTACGTCGTCTCATGGTCGAGGCGCCCGGGACCTATAGTCACTCGGTCATGACCGCGAATCTCGCAGAGTCTGCGGCCGAGGATATCGGCGCGAATCCGCTTTTGGCCCGCGTTGGCGCGTACTATCACGATGTTGGCAAGATAAGGCGTCCAGGGTTCTTCGTCGAGAACCAGTCGGAGGGCGCGAATCCGCACGATACCACCGCTCCCTCACTCTCGGCATTGATCATCACGGCACACGTGAAGGAAGGCCTGGAGCTCGCTCGCGAATACAAGTTGCCGGAGGAGATCGTCCAGATCATCGAACAGCATCACGGCAACTCGCTGGTGTCGTACTTCTACCGCAAGGCCCTGGAGAATGATGAGAATGCACAGGAGTCCGATTTCAGGTATCCGGGCACTCGACCTCAATCTCGTGAAGCGGCCTTGGTCATGCTGGCTGACAGTTGCGAGGCGGCAGTTCGCGCCCTCAAGAAGCCCTCTCATCCAAAGGTTGAGAACGCGGTGCGCAAGGTGATCGAGACCAAGCTGCGCGACGGTCAACTCAATCTGGCTGCACTCACGCTCGCGGACATCGAGACGATCATTCAGGTCTACTCCAAGATGCTGGTGAGCATGTATCACCCACGCATCGAGTATCCCGACCAACCTAAGAAGGAGGTCGCGCATGGAGATACGAGTCACCAGTCATCGAGAGCCTGAGTCGCTGGATCTCACGCCGTTCCAGGTCCTTGCGCAGTTCGTTCTTGATCGCGAGGATCTGCCCGATCGCGTCGAACTATCGATTGCGGTTGTGGATGACGATGAGATGGCTGACCTGAACGAGCGCTATCGAGGCAAGACTGGACCTACGGACGTCCTCTCTTTCGGCTGCGATGATCCGTGCGTCGCGGAGGGGGACGACCCCATAGCCTTGGGCGACGTGATCATTGCTCCTGCTGTTGCCGCGCGTCAGGCGCAAGAGTACGGAAGCACGATCGAGGACGAGCTGAATCTCCTTCTCGTTCACGGAGTCCTGCACCTCATGGGCTATGACCATGAAGAGGACGACGATGCAGCCGCGATGCAGGAGAGAGAACGGATACTTCTCTCCGCATTCGCCGATCGCGCGTAGGGGCGACGTCCGGTGAAGAGCAAGTCACTGTTCTGGAGCTTCAACTACGCGATCCAGGGCATCGTCTACACCATTCGGACCCAGCGCAATATGCGGTTGCATGTTCTGTTGGCTTCGGTGGTCCTCGCGTTCGGGTTGCTCCTCAATGTGGATCGTATGGAGATGGTGATAGTCGTCTTCGCCATCGGATTCGTTCTCGTGACGGAGCTTGCGAACACAGCGCTCGAGGCCGCAGTGGATGTTGCAACGGATGGCTTCGATCCCACGGCCAAAATTGCCAAGGATGTTGCGGCCGGAGCGGTACTCGTCGCGGCGATCAACGCTGTAGCGGTGGGATACCTCATCTTCTTCGATAAATTCGTAGTGCTCGCCAATGATGGTTTCGAACTTGTTCAGCAGTCGGACACGCATCTGACGGTCATATCGCTCGCCCTGACGGCTCTGGCGGTTCTTGTGGTCAAGGCCATCAACAGGGAGGGTACGTTCCTTCGTGGCGGTTGGCCTTCAGGCCATGTGGGTTTGGCCGTTGCCGCCGCCACGGGTATCGGCTACGCGACGGAGAGCGGAACAGCAGCGATCCTAGGACTGTTCATCGCTCTGCTGGTCGCGCAGAGTCGGATAGAGAGTGAAGTGCACACTATCCCGCAGGCCGTCTTCGGCGGGGTGCTTGGTTTTCTCATCACCACCATGGTGTTTCAGGTATTCTTCATCTGAGTTCTGCAACGGGGCTTCGCAGGTGTCGACCTCGTATCTGACAGGGGATTCATGGAACTGCTTCTGGCGATAGTCATCATGATCACGGCAACGCTTCTCACCGGTCTCATGGCCGCAGCGGAGGCGTCAGCCGTGCTCATCTCGCGTGGGCGTGTCCGTAGGCTGCTCGAGGCTGAGCGCGCAGGTGCCGCACATCTCGACGCCATCCTGGAGTACCCGAGTCGCGTGCGCGGCTCGGCCGCACTCGTTACGGTCGGGGCAACCGCTGCATCAACCGCAGCGGGAGTTTGGGCGCTTTCATCGGTTGTCGATGAACTACCTCTCTGGGGTGCGGTGCTGATCGCGTCGGTCTTTGTCACGGGGTTCGTGTATGCATTCGGACTGGCTCTGA
Organism: Actinobacteria bacterium UBA3086; assembly: GCA_002367305.1. Classification (GTDB taxonomy): domain Bacteria; phylum Actinomycetota; class Coriobacteriia; order Anaerosomatales; family UBA3086; genus UBA3086. The sequence continues at coordinate 15,703 of DFBG01000047.1, forward strand.
CCCGCAGTGTCGCGGTTCAGAATCCCGAGAACGTCGCTCTCGCGTTCGCTCCTGCCGCACATCGTGTCTCGCTGCTGGTCTATCCGGTTGCGCGCACTCTGGGCGCACTTTGGAGATGGGGCTTCCGGTTGACGGGCGGAGAGCGCGCAGACATCTCCGCTTGGGCCACCGAGGACGAGTTCCGGGCGCAGATCACCGTGGACGAAGAGGATGCTGCTCGAGAGGAGACCGAAGAGGCGCTCATCGATGCAGTTGCTGATTTCACCGAGAAGGTCGTTCGTGAAGTGATGGTCCCTCGTACGGACATGGCCGTTCTCGCTGATACGTGTACTCCTGCGGGAGCGGTGGAGATCATCGAGCAGAAGGGCTATTCGCGCGTGCCGGTGTATCAGGACACGGTCGACGACATCCGCGGAATTCTCTACGCCAAGGACCTCCTCATCGCCGCTACCAATCGCGGCGGTATTGAGAATGTCGATCTTGCGAGTATCGTCAGACCTGCGTATTTCGTGCCGGAAACCAAGCCGGTCGAGGAGCTGCTTCTTGAGATGCGTTCGCGCACGCACATAGCGATCGTCGCCGACGAGTATGGGGGAACGGCAGGGCTCGTCACCATTGAGGACCTGCTAGAGGAGATCGTGGGCGAGATCTTTGACGAGTACGATAGTGAGGT
>DFBG01000084.1:0-174 GCA_002367305.1 Actinobacteria bacterium UBA3086
CCCAGCGAGGTGATCTCGCGATCCACGCGATAGCCGAGTCCGCGTCCCTGACCCGCTCGCGCTGACGCGCTCACTTGCGGCGCGAATCGCACGAGCATGCGGGTATTCGTCGCCTCACGACGGACCGTGGGCACCCGGGTGGCAGCAGCAATGGGCTGTCGGCGAGCCTCGGGG
>DFBG01000084.1:269-3544 GCA_002367305.1 Actinobacteria bacterium UBA3086
TGCATGAAGCAAGTCGCCTCGTCACACCCAACGTCCAACCTCCCATCCACCCGCGCTATTCTAACCACGCAGTGCTCTACAGCCTACGCCAGAGCCTGCGCCCGCGCGATAACCGGGATCACAACAGGTTCTTTCTGCGGACGAACGGTGCGTGCTTCAGGCGACGGAGGCCACGAGCGTTGAGATGGCGAGCGCAGTTGCCACCGCGATGGTTCCGGCGGTGAGCCAACCGGTTCCATGGGTCACTCGTCGGCCCGCGAACGCGCCTGCCCAGGCGGGAATCCCGTAACCAATGGTAATGCCCAGCACGGCCCAGAGGGCGAGCGTGGTCCAATCGCCCCACACAGGCAGCGTCGGGTCGAGCCGAGTCACGCCATCGTAGAGATCCCGTGCTCGAGCGATGATCCTCATGCCATCGCCGACGAGCCATGCGCCGACGAGGAGCGATCCGGCCCAGAAGCGGTGTTCGTGCGGAGCGTTCCTGCGACCCGCGAGTGCGGCTGCCGCAGTTGCTCCAACCACCGCGAACACCGGGTTGAAGCGGATAGCGAGCTCAAAGCCCGCAGTGACCGCAGTAGTGGCCGCGTCGAGCATCTAGCTGCAGGATTCGAGGGCGAGCTTGCCCGTGCGAACCTGCTCGGGAATCTCGATGGGATAGTTGCCGTCGAAGCAGGCCAGACAGTGATCCGATCCTCCCACCGAAGCGAGCAGGTCGGGGATCGTGAGATACGCGAGAGAGTCGGTGCCGATGGAGTCGCTGATCTGCTGCACACTGTGAGATGAGGCGATGAGCTGCTCCTGCGTGTCCGTGTCGATTCCAAAGAAGCACGGCCACTTCACCGGCGGTGACGTGATTCGCATATGCACTTCTGCGGCACCGGCGTCGCGCAAGAGCTGCACAAGCTTTCGTGACGTGTTGCCGCGCACGATGGAGTCATCGACGATGACCACTCGCTTGCCGTCGATCACATGACGCAGCGGATTGAGCTTGAGACGAATGCCCTGCTCGCGCAATGACTGTGTGGGGGAGATGAACGTACGCCCCACATAGCGGTTCTTGACAAGCCCCTCGCTGAACGGGATGCCCGAGCTCTGCGCATAGCCGACCGCGCCGGGAATCCCCGAGTCGGGAACACCGATCACAACGTCAGCGTCGACCGGATCGCTCTTGGCCACTGCAGCCCCCATGCGACGTCGCGCCTCGTAGAGCGAAACACCGTTCAAAACGCTGTCGGGACGTGCGAAGTAGACGAACTCGAACACACACAGGCTCTTCTTCTGGGCGGGAACGGCCTGCATGGACTCAACGCCGTCGGCACTGATCTTTATGAGCTCTCCGGGCTCGACCTCACGCATGAACTCGGCTCCGATGATGTCGAGACCGCATGTCTCGCTGGAGACGACCCAGCCCTTGTCGTCGAGCTTGCCCAGCACGAGCGGTCGAATGCCGTGGGGGTCGCGGAAAGCGTAGAGCGCGTCGTCGGTCACCAGAACCACCGCATAGGCGCCACGGATGTAGCCCATGGTGTCCTTGATGCCGCCACGCATCTTGTTGTGCTCCTGCGTGAAGTGATCGACCAGCGTGGCGATGACCTCTGAGTCGGTGGTGGAGCGGAAGCGGATGCCTTTGCCTTTGAGCTCGTCGCGCAGCTCGATCGTGTTGACCAGGTTGCCGTTGTGTGCGAGCGCGATTGGCTGTCGGCCAATGGAAGAGAGCATGGGCTGCGCATTCTCCCATGATGTGGAGGAGCCGGTGGTGGAGTAACGGGTATGGCCGATGGCCACCTCACCCGTGAGAGTAGTGAGATCAGACTCAGTGAAGACGCGGGACACGAGACCGAGATTCTTGGTCACCGTGACCGTCTCGCCATCGCCGACAGCGATGCCGGCGGACTCCTGCCCTCGATGCTGGAGCGCGTGAAGCCCGAAGTACGTCAGGCGGGCGACGTCCTCGCCGGGCGCATAGACTCCAAAGACCCCACAGGCCTCTTCCGGATGCTCCGGTCGATCGTTCAGGACCCAGTCATCATCGGCCACGGCAGGCACACCGTGACCGGCACACGAGCAGTCGGGAGAGTTCATGAAGATGCGACTCGCTCCTCTACACAGGAGGGTTTTGGACGCGGGTAGGATACCACGGATACTCCGCCCCTGCTCGGACACCGGAAGATTGCAGGGACTCGTACAGGTTTCATAGAAAGTGGATACAGGGGGTTGCGCATGCGAAGAGTACTACGGCTCATCAATGAGATCTCACTCGGGTGGCTGCTCGCCGCCTTGTTCGCCATGATCATGGCCTTCGCACTCGCCTACTGGCTGCTCGCGGCGATCGGTGCCGGTCCGCTGCAGTTCACCTACGAGACCGACGCGAGCATCGGGTTCTTCGATGCCCTCTACTTCTCGCTCGTGACCATCTCATCGCTGGGATACGGCGACATCAGGCCGGTTGGCTGGAATCGCGCGATCGCCGGAACCGAGGTCGTGGTCGGACTCGCGTTCTTCGGGCTGCTCGTGGCAAAGATCTCGTCGGTGAAACAGGACTACCTCCTGCGCCGCCTCTACTCAGAGCTCGTGGACGAGAAACTCGACCGATACGCCGAAACGCTGGAGTCCACGGGCAGGGTCTATCGCACCACCAGCAACATGCTGCTCAACGGCGACATCAATCCGGATCTCACCACCACGTTCAAGTCCGACGTGCAGGAAGCCACCCTCTTCTATCAGCTCTATCAGCAGCTTCGAGCCGTGCGGAACCTCATGGTCGCCGAGGAGCACCATGGCGGTTTCTTTGGCGACGTGAGCGACGAGCTGTTGAGCCGTGTCTACGCAGCTATCCAGAGCATGCTCCACCACACCATGCGCATGCTCGCCCGTGATGCCGAGCGCGCATGTCACTACGTACTGTGCGGCAACGAGATCTGGGTCAGTCGCGTGACAGTACTGGCCGACGAGATCGCCTGCCTGGGCCTCAAGGGGTCGCACAACTCCGATATCGTCCAGCAGTGTCGCGAACTCATGGAACTCTGCGGAGAACTCCGCAACGAAGGGTTGCCTGCGATCGAAGCAGCGAATGAAGTGTTGCGCGCCAACGGCGACGTGAACACCTGCCCGTTCGATCCCGAGGCAGCCGCTCAGCGACGCTGAAGGTCCTTCGGGCGGGCATCCGGCTGAACACGCGAGCGCACGATCACAAGCAGCGCACACGCGACGATCAGTACACCGTACGCGAGCGGGTAGAACCAGTCCGGGGCTGAGAAGGAACTGGGGTGCACGCG
>DFBG01000084.1:3699-3974 GCA_002367305.1 Actinobacteria bacterium UBA3086
GCGCCAAAGATGCTCACGAGCCCCTGCCCCATCTCCCAGAGGTGCGGCATACTGCCGCTGGGGAACGTCACTCCCAGCGGTGAGTCCGTCGGATGACCAAAGCAGCAGCCGTTCATGAAGCACCCGAACCGCACCAGCACGAGCCCCGTGGCGATTCCGGGCACTCCTGCGTCGGCAAGACGCCAGAGGTCGAGCTTCATGCGCCGCGCGACAAGCCAGCCGACGAGTGCCGCCAGCAGCAGCCCGCCGTAGAGCGCGAAGCCTGTGGCGCGCAA
>DFBG01000021.1:0-130 GCA_002367305.1 Actinobacteria bacterium UBA3086
GACGCGCATGATCCCGCAGGGCTCCGACGCGATCTCGCCGGCGCCCCACCACGACATCTACTCGATCGAGGACCTGCGTCAGCTCATCTACTCGCTCAAAGAGGCGAGCGGATACAAGCCCGTGGGCGTC
>DFBG01000021.1:240-8752 GCA_002367305.1 Actinobacteria bacterium UBA3086
GCGCCGCAGATCATCCGCGACCACATCGGTATTCCGATCGAGATAGCCATCGCCGCCGTGGACCAGCGTCTTCGCGACGAAGGCATCCGCAACCAGGCATCGATCATCGCCGCCGGCTCGATTCGCTCGTCGGCGGACATGGCCAAGGCGATCGCGCTGGGTGCCGACGTGGTGGCCATCGGTTCTGCTGCGCTCATGGCGCTCGGTTGCCACCTCTGCCAGGGGTGCCACACCGGTTGCTGTTCGTGGGGTCTCACCACGCAGAAGCCCGAGCTCACGCGTCGCGTCGACCCGGAGTGGGGCGCCGAGCGTCTCACCAACCTGGTTCACGCCTGGAGCCATGAGCTGCAGGAGATCCTGGGTGCGCTGGGCGTTAACGCCGTCGAATCACTGCGGGGTAGCCGCGAGCGACTTCGTGCAGTCGGCCTTGACGAGCAGACCTGCAAGATCCTGGGCGTCAAGCCCGCCGGGATGTAGGGGAGGGTGACAGAGATGACTCAGAGCACACAGAACAACGGTCCCATCGAGGGATACATCAAGACTCCGCCCAGTGTGACCGTGGAAGGCGATACCGCCAGAATCGACGCGCAGAGCGTGTACTACCGCAACATGAACGATTCGGTACGCAAACTGGTCGCCGACGGAATCAAGACGATCACGCTCGACCACATCAACGGTCAGCGCTACATCGGCAACGGTGTCAGCGGCAAGGACGTTCGTATCGAGGTCAACGGCACCGCGGGCAACGACATGGCGATGTTCATGAACGGGCCCACCGTCGAGGTGTTCGGCAACGCGCAGGACGGTGTGGGTAACACCATGAACGCGGGCAAGGTCATAGTCCATGGTGATGCCGGTGATGTCCTTGGCTATGGCATGCGCGGCGGCAAGGTCTTCATCAAGAAGGATGTCGGCTATCGCGTGGGCATCCACATGAAGGCATACGAGAACCTGATCCCCGTGATGGTCTGTGGCGGTAAGGCGCGCGACTTCTTTGGTGAGTACATGGCAGGCGGCATGCTGGTGCTCCTGGGCATGAACTCCCAGTTCGAGGGCCCGCTCGTCGGCGGCTACGTGGGTACGGGAATGCACGGTGGCGTCATCTATCTGCGCGGCGAGGTCGAGCCGTGGCAGTGCGGTAGGGAGGTCGGCATCTTCACCGCCGACGAAGAGGACATGAAGACGCTGGGTCCGGTGCTCAAGGAGTACTGCGATGCGCTCGACATGGACTACGACGAGGTCGTGTCGGTGCCGTTCACCAAACTGGTGCCGATCAGCCATCGTCCGTACGGAAAGATGTACACGTATCTCTAGATCTGCAGATCGCCGAGGAGTGGTTTCACTCGAGCGGTGCGATGCTCCAAAGTCAAAGGGCCGCCCCAACCGGGGCGGCCCTTCTGTTTCCGCGCAATTGCTTGGGTGATTGAAGTTAGTGAGTAGGCGCACGAACTACTACACAAGTCTTAAGGTTGGTTCAGACTATCGGCAGATTGGCGAGTGCGAGGCACTATTCGTCCGCGGCTTTCGTTGATTCGTCCAAATCGGCGTGTTCTTGTGAACGACAAGCCGTTGAATCAGGGTCATGAATTCGGGTCATGAATCAGCTCTGTCGGGGCCCGGAGCAGGCCTCATATACTGCGGAAAAGCGAAACACTTCCGAAACATATCGGCGGTACGATGTCATGCGAAAGCACAAAGAGTTCTTCGTATCGTCATTGTTTTCAAAGAGACACGCGATCAGCGTCGTGTCAGGTATCGATCAGGAGGTCTTCACATGGCACCAAAGTTCGATAAGGATTACGTGATCAAGACCGTCGAGGAGCGAGGCATTCGCTTCATCCGTTTCTGGTTCACGGATGTTCTTGGTCAGATGAAGTCGTTCGCCATCTCCGATACTGAGCTCGAGCTCGCCTTCGAAGAAGGTATGGGCTTTGACGGTTCATCGATCGACGGTTACACACGTATCGAGGAATCCGACATGATCGCCATTCCGGACCCCTCCACGTTCCGCATCCTCCCGTGGCGTCCCGAGCAGGGTGGCGTCGCCTCCATGTTCTGCAGCGTGCAGCTGCCGGACGGTACGCCGTTCTCCGGTGACCCCCGCAACGCTCTCAGGCGCAACCTGGACAAGGCCGCCGCGATGGGTCTCACCATGTACGTCGGTCCTGAGCTCGAGTTCTTCTACTTCGAGGACGAAGAGTCCACGGTGCCGCTGGACAACGGTGGCTACTTCGACCTCACGCCGCTCGACGTGGCCTCCGACCTTCGTCGCGAGACCGTTCTCACGCTTGAGAAGCTGGGTGTTACCGTCGAGTACTCGCACCACGAGGTTGCTCCGTCGCAGCACGAGATCGACCTTCGCTACGCCGAGGCTGGCGAAATGGCCGACATCGTGATGACCTATCGCTTGGCCGTCAAGGAGATCGCCTACGCCAACGGCGTGTACGCGACCTTCATGCCCAAGCCGATCGCCGGCGAGAACGGCAACGGAATGCACGTGCACCAGTCCCTGTTCAACAAGGACGGCAACGCATTCTTCGATGCCAACGATCCCGAGGGCTACAACCTCTCCGAGCTCGGCAAGAGCTACATCGCCGGTCTGCTCAAGTACGCCCCCGAGTTCTGCGCCGTCACGAACCAGTTCGTGAACTCCTACAAGCGTCTTGTTCCGGGCTACGAGGCTCCTGTCTACGTGAGCTGGGCTCGCCGCAACCGTTCCGCCATGGTTCGTGTGCCCATGTACAAGCCGGGCAAAGAGAACGCAACCCGCGTGGAGCTGCGCTCGCCCGACCCCGCAGCAAACCCCTACCTGGCCTTCGCCGTCATGCTCGGTGCCGGTCTCAAGGGTATCGAGGACGGTCTCAAGCTCATGCCTGAGGCTAGCAACAACATCTTCGACATGAGCGAGACCGAGCTCGCGGATGCCGACATCAAGACTCTGCCGGGCAACTTGGGTCTTGCTATCGAGCTGTTCGAGACGTCTGACCTCATGAAGGAGATCCTGGGTAGTCACATTCACGAGTACTTCGTGAGAGCCAAGAAGGCCGAGTGGACCGAGTACAGCACGTATGTCTCGCAGTGGGAGTTGGATCGCTACCTCGCTATTCTCTAGGTAGCAGTCGCACGAGATATATGTATCGGCAATGGCGCCGGGCGAGGAGACTCGTCCGGCGTTTGCCGTTCTGGACTCGCTAGGGGAGAACGGTACAATCATGCACATGAAGAAGGTGCTGATAGTCTCAGATGACGCGCACACCCGTGCCTGGGTGGAGAGCGCGATAGAACCCTTGGATGTCGCGATGACGCAGTGCGCCGCCGGTGACGCGTCCGTGCAGCTCGCCGACGCGGACTATCGGCTTGCCATCATTGATGCCGGTCGCGACCCAGAGTCGTTCGTGCGGCTCATCGAGGGAGCGGCCGCTTCGGGAGCCGATGTGCACAGTCTGCTTCTGATTGAGGCCGATGCGCTCACGTCGTTGCGCCTGCCCGCCCAGTTGGGCGCCGACTTCGCGGTTCGGGGCGCTTCATCCGCTGAGATAGCCGCGCGTGTGCGGGCACTGCTGTGGCCAGGGGAGGAGATCGCCGAGCAGGAACTCCTGAGAATCGACGACCTCACCATCAACCTCGCGACGTATCAGGCGACTCTCCGCGGCAAGCCGGTCGATTTCACGTATTTGGAGTACGCGCTCTTTGCATTCTTGGTCACGCATCCCAATCGCGCCTACAGCCGAGATGTGCTCCTGCGCCGTGTGTGGGGTTCGGACTATTACGGTGGCACGCGCACCGTGGACGTACACATCAGACGGATCCGCTCCAAGGTGGGCGGCGAGCTCATGAGCCGACTCGAGACCGTGCGCAACGTGGGCTATCTCTGGAACGGCAGCTAGGTCGGGTTTGTCGCGCCAACTTGCACGGTGCCGGTGAATCGGTAGGTCGGACCGTTCACCCTCTCGCATGTGCCTTCAACGCCTTCATTCCGCCAAAACTCGCACATCGCCTCTGGTGTGAAGAACGAACCCGGTTCACCTAGGAGTTTCTCGGCCAGAATGAGCAGCCGCATGCCCAGACCCGCGGGGTCGAGTTCCAGCACCGTGATGCCGCCGCCCTCGCGCACCACACGCACCATCTCGGCGGCGGCTCCCGGTTGATTGCGGAAGTGGTGAAACGCGTCACTCACGATCACTGCGTCGAACTCGTCGGAGTTGAACGGCATCGCCTCGGCACGGGTAAGCACTGCACTCACGCGATCGCTCGTGGGCACGTAACGGATCATCTGGGGTGTAGGGTCGCCTATGACCACATCAGCATCGAGTGCCTGAGACAGGCGTACTCCAAGCGCACCGGTGCCGCCCAGTTGAAGAACCCCATGAAGCCCCCTCTGCCCTGCGCGCCGCTCGGGTACAATCGAGACACGCACCGTTCCGGACGCACGTGCATCCAGAACGGCTCCGAGCCTGAGCGTATCTCAAAGGGGCACTCCATGACCAAGCGCGTAGTCGCCGTCGTTGACGGGAACAGTCTCATTCATCGTGCGTTCCATGGACTCCCGCCGACCATGACCGCCCCTGACGGCCGACCCACCAATGCGGTCTTCGGCTTCATCTCAATGCTCGCCAAGATGATCGATGTGCTGGAACCCGACGGCGTGGTCGTTGCCTTCGACAAGGGCAAGCCCAAGTTCCGCAGCGACATTCTCGCGTCGTACAAGGCGCATCGCCCGCCCACCGCGCCCGAGCTCAAGGTGCAGTTCCCCATGGTCAAGGAGCTGCTCAAGGCAATGGCGGTTCCCACCGTTGAGGCTGAGGGCTGGGAGGGCGACGACATCCTGGGTACGCTCGCCGAGCGAGGCGAGAAGGCTGGCATGCGTGTGCTGCTCATCACAGGTGACCGTGACGCTCTGCAGCTCGTCACCGAGAATGTGAGCGTGGTGACGACCCGCAAGGGCATCACCGACATCGTCACCTACGACCCGCAGGGCGTGTTCGATCGCTACGGCGTCACTCCCGCACAGGTCATCGACTACATGGGTCTCAAAGGTGACACGTCCGACAATATCCCCGGGGTTCCCGGCATTGGCGAGAAGACGGCCGCCAAGCTCATTGCCGAGTATGGCACGCTGGAAGCAGTGCTCGCGGCTGCCCCAGGCATAAAGGGCAAGCTTGGCGAGAGGCTGCGCGAACATGCCGACGACGCCCTGCTCAGCAGAACGGTCGCCACGATTCGTCGTGACGTGCCAATCGATCTCGATATCGGCGCGGTCACGTGGGGGAAGTTCGATCCCGCGGAGATCGCCAAGGCGTTCGCAGAGCTCCGGTTCACCACGCTTCTGGAGCGCGTGCTCGCCACGGCGCAGGAGAAGCCGGCCGTTCCGGTTGCCGAGCCGATCGTGCCGTGGGTGGTACTGCGAGATTCGGACGCGCTCACTCGTGCAAGGGAGTGGGTGGCTGAGGGGGCCGGTTCGTGGATAGGTGCCAGCATCGACGATGGCAGTGGTGAGTCGCTGTTCACCGACCACCGTGATCTGGCGCTTGCGGCTGATCAGGCGGTTGCAATCCTGAGTGACGAGAATATTGCGAGCGCGTTCACCTCGATTCTGCAGTCGTCTCGTTTGGCGGCGGGCGACGTCAAGTCGCTTCTGCACGACCTGTGTCCAACCGTGTCGGGAAGCGCAGTCTGTGATGAGTCATTCGACGCTGCCGATCCCGGTCGACTCTTCGACTGTGCTTTGGCCGCGTATCTTCTGGAGTCACATCGTTCGTCGTATGACATTGCCGGCCTGCATGCCGACTATCTGGGACAACCCCTGCCGGATGCCACGGATGCCAAACCACGTGCGGCCGTAGAGGCAGAGGCCGTGGCCCGTCTCACGCCAAATTTCGAGGAGTTGCTCGAGAAGGACGGTTCACTCGACTGCTTCTCCCGAATCGAGATGCCGCTCGTGCCCGTGCTCGCCCGCATGGAGCGCGTGGGTGTGGAGATCGACACGGACGTGCTGAAGGGTCTCGCTCTTGAGACGGGCGGGAGCATCGATGCCCTCGTCGCCGAGATCCACGAGATGGCCGGCGTCGAGTTCAACATCGATTCGCCCAAGCAGCTCGCGGAAGTCCTGTTCGAGAAGTTGGATCTGCCGCCTTCGAAGAAGACCAAGACCGGGTACTCGACTGATGCGTCGGTGCTCAAGATGCTTGCGGCACAGTACCCGATAGCCCAGCTCATCAGGGACTATCGCGAGCTTGCCAAGCTCAAGTCCACGTACATCGACGCGCTCCCGCGCCTGCTCGGATCCGACGACCGCCTGCACACCTCGTTCAATCAGACGGTGGCGGCCACGGGACGTCTATCCAGCAGCAATCCCAACCTCCAGAACATCCCGGTCCGCACAGAGTTCGGTCGTCGCATCCGTGCGGCGTTCGTGCCCGGCACGTTCGGGGACACGATCGTTGGCGCCGACTACTCGCAGATAGAACTGCGCATTCTCGCGCATCTTTCCGCTGATCCCGGGTTGATCGAGGCGTTCACGTCCGGCGCGGACTTCCATGCGGCCACGGCATCGCGCGTTTTTGGTATGCCGGTCGACGAGGTCACGACCGAGTACCGCAGTCGAGCCAAGGCGGTCAACTTCGGCATCGTCTACGGACAGACGGCGCACGGTCTGGGTGAGTCTCTGGGGATCGGCTATGGCGAGGCGCAGGCCATGATCGATCGCTACTTCGAGGCGTATCCGGGCGTGCGTTCATATCTCGACGGGACCGTGGCTTCGGCTCACAAAGAGGGCTACGCAACCACTATGTTCGGTCGTCGCAGGCGCATCCCGGAGCTCAAGAGCAGCAACTACAACATGCGTTCGTTCGGCGAGCGCACGGCCATGAACCACCCCATGCAGGGGACCGCCGCCGACATCATCAAGCTCGCCATGATCGAAGTCGACCAGCGGCTGCGTGCGGAAGGGTTCTCGGCACGAATGGTCATTCAGGTGCACGATGAGCTCGTATTCGAATGTCCGGCCGACGAGGTAGAGCGTCTGTCCGCAATGGTCTGCGAGGCTATGGCCGGTGTGGTTGAACTGGCCGTTCCGCTTGAAGTGGATGTCTCGTACGGCGAGAACTGGGCTAAGGCCAAATAGGAGCCGTTGGGTCGTCATGGGGGCTGGATATACGCTCGTCCGGCCTGTATACTGGGTCGCTGGTGTCTCTGCGTCCAAATCGCAGCGAGCCAATGTAATGTAGGCCCCCGACGAAACATGTATGGAAAGCACCCACAACCGACGAAGTCCTATAAGCATTCGACGGACCTGTAGGCGACAACTACATGATAGGCGGGGCCCCGACACAGAATGGGGTCCAAAGATGGAAGAGTTTGAGAACGGCACTATCATTGAGCACGTTGAGTACACCGATGAGGAGATGCACGCACTCATCGACGACACGATGACGGACTTCGATGACGGCGATCTCGTCACCGGTACCATCGTGCAGGTCGAGCGGGACGAAGTCCTGCTGGACATCGGCTACAAGTCTGAGGGCGTTATTCCTGCCCGCGAGCTTTCCATTCGCAAGGATGCAAATCCCGGCGACATCGTCTCCCTCGGCGACGAGGTAGAGGCACTGGTTCTCCAGAAGGAGGACAAGGATGGCCGTCTTATCCTTTCCAAGAAGCGTGCCGAGTACGAGCGCGCCTGGGTCAACATCGAAACCAAGTTCAACGACGGCGAAGACGTCGACGGCGAAGTCATCGAGGTCGTCAAGGGTGGACTCATCCTCGACATCGGCCTGCGCGGCTTCCTGCCGGCATCTCTCGTCGATCTCCGCAGGGTCAAGGATCTTGCCAGCTTCATGGGTGAGCGCCTCGAGGCCCGTGTCATCGAGATGGATCGCAACCGCAACAACGTCGTCCTTTCGCGCCGCGTGGTGCTCGAGGAAGGCCGCAAGCACGAGCGGGCTGCCATTCTGGGCAACCTGGCCAAGGGTCAGATCCTCGAGGGTTCTGTCTCTTCGATCGTCGACTTCGGTGCCTTTGTGGACCTCGGCGGCATCGACGGACTCGTTCACATCTCCGAGCTGTCCTGGAGCCACGTCAACCACCCGTCCGAGGTCGTCAAGGTCGGAGACAAGGTTTCCGTCAAGGTCCTCGACGTGGATCTCGACCGCGAGCGCATCTCCCTTGGCCTCAAGCAGACCACCGAGGATCCGTGGAAGATGCTCGTCAAGCAGTACCCCGTTGGCTCCATCATCGAGGGTCGCGTGACCAAGCTCGTCCCGTTCGGCGCCTTCGTGGAGCTGGGCGACGGAGTCGAGGGTCTGGTGCACATCTCCGAGATGGCCAAGGGCCACGTGGAGACGCCGGAGCAGGTCACTGCCGTCGGCGAGAACGTTCACATCAAGGTTCAGGACGTCGATCTCGACCGTCGTCGCATCTCGCTCTCCATGCGCGCCGCCGCTGAGGCGCTCGGCCAGGTCATCGAGATTGAGCCGATCGAGACGCCCGAGGGCGAAGAGCCTGCCGAGGACGCAGC
>DFBG01000021.1:8885-15721 GCA_002367305.1 Actinobacteria bacterium UBA3086
GAGGCCCCTGCCGAGGAAGTGGCTGACGAAGCTGTCGCCGAAGAGGATACTGAGGCATAAGCTCCGCACTATCGGGTACGTGGGTTGATTGCTGGGGCCGGGTCGCGCATCGTCGCGACTCGGCCCTGTTTCTACCGTCAGGTGGAGGGAGAGCGGATGTACGTCGTCGCAGTGACCGGAGGAATCGGTTCAGGCAAGAGCACGGCTTCGAAGTACTTCAAGTCTCGGGGAGCCATCGTTCTCGATCTCGACGACATCGCTCGTGGAGCACTCTATCCCGGCAGTGATGCCCTAGCGGAGGTCGCGAGGGCTTTTGGCGACCAGGTGCTCCAAGCCGACGGTAGCCTTGATCGAGGTGAGCTCGCTCGTATCGCATTCGCTGATGCAGGCAGCACGGCGAGGCTCAACAGCATCGTTCACCCGGTGGTGCTGCGTGAAGTCATCGAGGGAATCACCAATCTGCGTCTCCTGGAGCGACCGCCGCGCATGGTGGTTCTCGAGGTCCCGCTTCTGGCAGAAGACCCGGTCATTGCCGACGTGGCAGACACCGTTCTTGCGATAGAGACCCCGGTCGAGCGACGCATTGAGAACGCGGTTGCGCGCGGAATGGATATTGATGAGGCGTGGCGTCGTGTGTCTCGGCAGGCGACCGATGCTGATCGCGCGGCTCTGGCCGATCACGTGATCTCCAACACGGGTACCGTGGAAGATTTTCTGGGTCAACTCAAGGAATACTGGGACGGGGTGGCCCCGGTTGGAACGTAGCGGTCCCTTTGCGCCGCATCGTCTTATGATCGCAGCGGTCATCTTTGTGCTTGCGATCGCTACCTTGCTGTTCGTTCGCGGCCCGGGATTCGTACAGCGGATCTGGTATCCGGTCGATCATGAGATGGCGATCAAGGATTCGGCCGAGAGACATGAAGTGAACCCCTATCTGGTATGCGCCCTGATCGAGGCCGAGTCGGATTGGCGTGCCGACATCGTCTCGTCGGCAGGTGCGGTTGGCCTCATGCAGGTTCTGCCGGACACTGCTTCTGAGTTGCGTGACCGTGGCTTGGTCGATTCAGAGCTCGCGGAAGGCTCGTTGTCAGACCCTGCTGTCAATATCGAGTACGGCACCGCGTATCTGCGGTTGCTCGTGGAGCGCTATCACGAGATTGAAACGGCGCTTGCCGCGTACAACGCGGGAATGGGTAATGTCGATGAGTGGGTCGATGAAGACGGGGACATTCGCGACACTATCGAGTTCCCCGAGACGCGCCACTACGTGGTGAGTGTTGTTCGTGCGCGCGATGTATATACGCACGTGTACCCTGATCTCTTTCCGGAATGGAGCGATTCTCGTCCATGACTGACAAACGTTTCGAGGTCGTATCAGAGTTCGAGCCCGCAGGCGACCAGCCCAAAGCCATCGCGGAGCTCGCTGCCAACGTGCGCGAGGGTACGAGATACGAGACGCTTCTGGGAGTAACGGGCTCGGGCAAGACGTTCACCATGGCAAAGCTCATTGAGGAAGTTCAGAAGCCCACGCTCATCATGGCTCCCAACAAGACGCTTGCCGCGCAGTTGGCTTCCGAGATGCGCGAGTTCCTGCCGGAGAATGCGGTCGTGTACTTCGTGAGTTACTACGACTACTACCAGCCGGAAGCATACGTTGCTTCGAGCGACACGTTCATCGAGAAAGACGCTTCCATCAACGAGGAGGTCGAGAAGCTTCGGCACGCGGCCACCGCCGCGCTGCTCTCCCGGCGCGATGTCGTGGTGGTTGCGAGCGTCTCGTGCATCTACGGTATCGGCTCGCCAGAGGACTATGCGGGCATGGCCGCTTTCCTCACAGTCGGCGACGAGTACGAGCGCGACAAGCTCATACGCGACCTCATCGGCATCCAGTACGACCGGAACGACTACGAACTGGGCCGTGGCACGTTCCGAGTTCGCGGAGACGTTGTCGATGTCTTTCCGCCATACGCTGATCACCCGATCAGGATCGACTTCTTTGGTGATGAGGTCGATTCCATATCTGAGGTCGATCTGGTCACCGGCGAGGTCCGTGCGGATTTCAAATGGCTACCCGTGTGGCCGGCCACGCACTACGTCACCGCGCCGGAGAAGATGGGGGCGGCAGTCGAGGGGATTCGTGGAGAGCTGCAGACGCGGTTGGCTGAGTTCAAGGCGGAGGGCAAGCTTCTGGAGGCGCAACGACTTGAGATGCGCGCGAGCTATGACCTGGAGATGCTCGAGACCATGGGATTCTGCTCAGGTATCGAGAACTATTCGCGTCATCTGGACGGACGCGAGCCCGGTCAACCTGCGAGCACACTCATAGATTACTTCCCTGAGGACTTCCTCTGCATTATCGATGAGTCACATGTCACCGTGCCGCAGATTCGCGGCATGCACGCGGGCGATCGCAGCCGCAAGATCAACCTCGTCGAGCACGGTTTCCGCCTTCCGAGCGCGCTCGACAATCGGCCACTACGATTCGATGAGTTCGAGCAGCGAGTGCCTCAGTTCATCTACGTCTCCGCCACGCCCGGCGACTATGAGCAGCAAGTCAGCGAACGTGTTGTCGAGCAGATAATTCGGCCCACGGGGCTGGTTGATCCGCAGATCGAGGTCCGACCGGTCAAAGGTCAGGTTGACGATCTCATCGCTGAGATCAAGGAGCGTGTCGCTCGCGACGAGCGAGTGCTCGTGACCACGCTGACCAAGCGCATGGCCGAGGATCTTACCGAGTATCTCTTTGAGCAGGGTGTCCGTACGCGCTATATGCATGGCGACATCGGAACACTGGAGCGCATCGAGATCCTCAGTGACCTGCGACGCGGCGGCTTTGACTGCCTCGTTGGCATCAACTTGTTGCGAGAGGGGCTCGACCTGCCCGAGGTGTCGCTTGTGGCGATCCTGGATGCAGACAAAGAGGGGTTCCTGCGCAACTTCCGGTCGCTTATTCAGACCACCGGTCGCGCGGCGCGCAACGTATCGGGAACCGTACTCATGTACGCGGACAAGGTGACCGACTCCATGCGCGCAGCCATTGACGAGACGGATCGTCGACGTGCGATCCAGGTTGCATACAACGAAGAGCATGGCATCGAGCCGCAGACCATCCGCAAGGCGATCAATGACATCGCGCAGTACATGTCGGAAGGGGAGGTCCAGGTCACCACTGCAGAGGAGGCGGCAAAGGAGCTCTCCAAACTGCCTCGCGCAGAGGTGATGCGACTCATCTCAACGCTGGAAGAGGACATGGTCGCCTCATCCGAGGCTCTCGATTTCGAGGCTGCCGCACGCCTGCGTGATCAGGTTGTGAAGCTCAAGGCGGAGATTGAGAAGAGCTCGGAGGACGAGGTTCTCGATCGGCTCAAGAAGGGCGCGCGCAAAGGGTCCGATCACGGGCGACGCAAGCGTCGATAGCGACTCGATACTCGCCGTTGCCCTTGCGCCTACTGGGTGTATACTTACCAGTAAGTAAGTAGCCCGGTTGAGGCGTTTTCCAGTGATAGGGAAGCCCTCGAGCCACACTGATTCCGGAGGTGTCTCTCTATTTCGACGCGCGATGACATATTTGCGACTGCGCTCGAAATGTTCCTACGTCTCGGCTACGACGGGACCACGCTCGACGCAGTGGCCGAGGCGGTCGGCGTGACCAAGCCGGCCATCTACTATCACTTCAAGAGCAAGGATGGGCTATTCAAGGAGCTCTTCTCCGGCATGATCGAGGGCACGACAGCTGATTACTTCGCGATGCTTCAAGGGGCGAACGGCCCCAACGAGATGCTCGACGTCATGTTCGGCTCAATGAGTGAGATCGAGGCTGAATTCTCCAGCACGCCTGACGCAGGTATCGATCTTGCCTACCTGCCATTCATGATCGATGCGGCTCGACGTTTTCCTGAACTCAGGGAGCTGCTCGATGGTTTCTATACGCGGACGATAGAGCTGATCGTCGTCCAGCTCGAGACCGGCAAAGAGACCGGCGAGGTTCGTCTCGATCTCGACTGCCGTATGGCCGCGCTCGCCCTCGTCTCGGAGTTCGAGGGCCTGCTGCTGGTCGGTTCCATCGCGAAATCGTGCGACGACCGTGGCATGGAGCTCGGTATCGCTGAGTTGTTCAGAAGGGGGATGGCGTCGGCGTAGCAGGTTGCGTCATCACCCAGGACGAACACACATGCGAAAGGAGTCAACACACGTGTCAGCAGTTATCGAAACAAAGGGCATGAGCAAGTTCTACGGCAAGCATCGAGGAGTGATCGATCTCGATCTCTCGGTCGGCAGGGGAGAGACATACGGCTTCCTTGGGCCCAATGGCGCCGGCAAGACCACCACCATCAGATGTCTGTTGAGCATGCTAAAAATGACCCATGGCGAGGCACGAGTTCTGGGGGAGGCAGTCACGCTGGACGGCGCGGCACTTCGCCAGCGCATCGGCTACATCCCCGGCGAGGTCTTCATGTACGAGAAGGAGACCGGGCGCTGGATGCTCGACTATATCTCCGGGTTCCGCGGCGGCAAGGGCGCGAGCGAGACAGAGCTCATCGAGCGTCTTGAGTTCGATCCGAGCCGCAAGATCCGGGAACTCTCCAAGGGGAACAAGCAGAAGCTCGCTCTCATCATCGGGCTTATGCATGACCCGGAGCTTCTGATCCTAGACGAGCCCACGAGTGGCCTTGATCCTCTCAATCAGGACGTTGTGTTCGACATCATCGAGGAGCGCGTCAAAGAGGGAGCGACCCTGTTCTTGTCGAGTCACATTCTCTCCGAGGTCGAGCGTGTCTGTGAGCGTGTCGGCATCATCCGCGAAGGTCGTCTCGTCGCCGACGAGAACATGCATGAGCTGCTCGCCAGGCGACTGCGCGAGTTGACCGTGAAGTTCGCCGATGGGGTCGATGCATCGACCCTGGGTGGTATGCCCAGTGTCGAGGATGTCGTATCCATCGATGCGAACACCCTGACAGCCACCGTGACCGGTGAGGCCGTGGACGGTCTGATCAAGCACCTTGCTGCGCACAGCCTCACCGATGTGACGCTCCAGCACGCGAGTCTTGAGGACGTGTTCATGGAGTTCTATAGGGATGATGCTCACAAGGATAGTGCGGATTCGAAGGGCGGTGATGCGTCATGAGTTGGAATCTCTTCAAGGGAACGATGCATCAGCGCCGCAAGCCCCTCTTCTGGTTCTCATTCAGCCTCGTGGCGTATTCATGGATGATGGTCTGGTTCTGGCCGCAGATGGGTGGCGCCGAGTACGCGGAACTTGCCGAGTCCATGCCGCCTGAGATGATCGCCCTCTTTGGTGACGCAGAGCTGTCGCTCGCTTCGCTTGGCGGCTACTTCCAAACGGAGTATCTGGGCCTCATGTGGATGGTGATCGTGGCCGCTGCACTCATCGGATACGCAGCGAAGATGATCGCGGGCGAGGTGAACGGCGGGACGATGGAGCTGCTTCTGAGCCAACCACTCTCGCGCTCTAAGTTCATTCTCACCCGCATGGCAGGCCTGGTCCTGCAGGTTCTCCTGCTCAGTGCGGCCACATTCGTGCCCATTCAGATCCTTGGGCCCGGATACGACATCGAGCTTACGGCCAAGGTGTTCTGGCTGTTGTTCGGTCTGGGGTCGTTGCTGATGCTCGCTATCGGCAGTTTCGCCTTCATGGTCTCGGCGCTCTCGCGTGATGGGGGGAGGCCGACAACCCTCACGTCGGCGGTCATCGCAGGAATGTGGATCGCATCCTTTCTCGCGGATGTGTCCGACTTCGCGGATGCGCTCGACCCGTTCAACCTGCTCAGCTACTGGGAGCCGGGCAAGGTCATCAACAACGGTGCTCTGGCCACGAACGCATGGTGGGTCTACGCAGGAGTGTCCGTTGTGTGTCTCGTGATCGCGTACATCGGTTTCATGAGGCGTGACGTCGCGTAACTCAAGCGGCACCGCGTTCATCCCGCATGGTTGACACGCGTAGGCATAGAGAACGGGCACTCCACTGAGAGGTGGGGTGCCCGTTGTTCGTTGGCTTACACGGAGCGAACGTGTCAGTCGATACTGAGCAGCCCCTTGAGCACGTCGCACATATGGTCCGCATCGACGAATAATGCGTCGGGGAATCGGCTTCGTGTCTCCTGGACGGCATGTTCCGATCCGCCGACGAACACGACGGGAATCGACGATGTATGCAGATTTGCAAACAGGGTACGAGCGAGCTCTCGGCCGCGGGCCGCATCGCGGGCGAGGAAGACGAGAATCGCATCCGGGGGGTTCGATGCCGCGCTCTTGAGGGTGCGCGATGAATCCGAGGCTTCTGTCTCTACTGAGCACCCTTCGGTGCGCAAGGGGATAGCAAGGTCGTCGACCTCGTCGGCGTCCCAGTGTACGAGCATTAAGCGCTTGCCTGACATTCTGTGCTCCTTGCGAGTGGTTTCTTGGAGATTTATCTTACCCGTCGATGGACTGTGTGGGTTGCCTGATCGTGGAATAGTGTCTACTATCAACATATGAACAAACACTCATATGTACCGAGCGATGAACACCTCGGGGCAGTCGCCGACATCTTTGCGGCGCTGGGAGACCCCACACGCCTGCGTATCCTGACTGCGCTTTCTGGTGAGGAACGGTGTGTCTGTGACCTCGTCGGGCTCACCGGTGTGAGTCAGTCCGGTGTGAGTCATCAGCTCAAATCACTCAGGGATATGGATCTCGTCGCCTTTGAGCGCAGGGGAAAGCACATCTTCTATCGTCTCGCCGATGAACACGTACACACCCTTCTATCACAGGCCATCGATCACACTGCGGAGCACTTCGGGGGAGGTCGACCGTGAGCAAGAATGACATGAGGGAGA
>DFBG01000021.1:15785-18688 GCA_002367305.1 Actinobacteria bacterium UBA3086
CGGTCGATGAGATGCCGGGGGTCGGCTCTGTCACGATCGATCCTGCACTTTCCCTGCTCTCGGTCACCGTTGAAGAAGGCGGACCGGCTCGCGACGAACTCTCGAGTCAGGTGCAGGCCTTGGGATTCAGCATCTCGCAGGCCGTAGGACATGCGTCGTGGCGACTGTCCGGACTCGACTGTCCGGACTGTGCGCGTACTGTCGCCATTTCTGTGGAGCGGGTCGATCATGTGTGGTCGGCCTCACTCAACTTCGCCACCGGGACCCTGTATGTCGAGTACGACGCTGCGGCCGACCCGCGTCCTGCGGTCGTGGACTTGGTAAAACGTATGGACTACGGGATAGAGGCCCTGGGCGACACGTCCGGGCGTCCCGTTGTGGAGTTCCACCTTGCTGCCATCGACTGTCCCGACTGCGCTGCCAAGCTCCGTGCGCGGGTCGACCTCATAGAAGGCGTAGAGGATGCGACGCTGGATTTCGCTACAGCGAAACTCAAGGTGGGCTACGAGCCCAGTCATACGTCGGTAGGCGCGCTGAGGGATGCCATCGAAGCTGCGGGATATGAGGTCGAGGGCATCGTGGGCGAGGAATCAGAAGAGACCGCTCCTCGATCGTGGATGCAGAAGAACCGAACAGAGATCTCCACGTCCGGTAGTGGCGTGCTGATCGGGCTGGGACTGCTGCTTGGGCAGTACGAGGTCCCCGCTACCATCGCGTTGGCGATGGCAATCATTTTGGGCGGTGGCGTGATTGCGCGGCGTGCGGTTGCGTCGGCCCGTGTGCGGAGCCTCGACATGAATGTGCTCATGACTATCGCCGTGATCGGTGCGGCGGGAATAGGCGAGTGGCTCGAGGCGGCCATGGTGGTGTTCCTGTTCTCGGTGGGAGGGTTGCTGGAGGCTCGTAGTCTCGCCAAGACGCGCAGATCGATCCGTGACCTCATGAAGCTCACTCCGGATGTTGCGCGAGTTCTTCGCGATGGGGGCGAGTACGATCTTGCGCCCAGCGAGGTCAGGCTGAAAGACGTGATCGTCGTTCGTCCGGGAGACAGGATCCCCCTCGATGGATCAGTGATTCGTGGTTCATCGGCAGTGGATGAGGCACCCATCACCGGTGAGTCCGTGCCGGTGGACAAAGACGTCGGAGATGTCGTGTATGCGGGCACTCTGAACACCAACGGTGTGCTCGAGATCGAGGTGAGCTCGCTCGCCGGAGATTCGACGCTTTCTCGCGTGATTCATCTGGTCGAGGAGGCTCAGGCGCAACAGGCGCCGTTCCAGCGGTTGGTGGACAGGTTCACTCGCTACTACACGCCGGCTGTCGTGGTGCTGGCGATCCTCATCTCTACGATTCCACCTCTGCTCTCGGCATTGACGCCGCTCGCGTGGGGCGGTTTCGGTGAATGGTTCTATCGTGCCCTCGTCCTCCTTGTGGTCAGTTGTCCCTGCGCGCTCGTGATCTCCACGCCCGTCGCGGTGGTGAGTGCGATCACGCGTGCCACGCGCGACGGCGTGCTCGTGAAGGGCGGCGCGTTCCTAGAGCTCGCGCCACAGATCCGCGTCATCGCTTTCGACAAGACGGGTACCCTCACGCTCGGTAGCCCTGAGGTGGCCGACGTCGTGGCTCTCGGGGCTCCGAATGCGGAGCGGGTGATAGAGGTCGCGGCTGCGCTGGAAAAGAATTCAGGCCATCCTCTGGCCGGTGCGGTTCTGCGTGCGGCGGGAGATGTAGTTCCGACGGGTGCGGCGGACGTGCGGGAAACCGCCGGGCGCGGTGTTGAGGGCTCGATCGCGGGGGAGCGGTTCGCCGTCGGAAGTCCTGCCATGGCGAGTGAGATGCTGCCACTGTCCCATGAGGCAGAGAGCGAGATCGAGCGGCTCGAGAGCGACGGACGCACCGTGCTCGTGGTCGTGCACCTGGACGTGGGACGCGTTGTCGGCCTTATCGGCATCCTGGACGGGGTGAGACCGCAGGCGATCGAGGTGGTCGACTCGCTCCGACGGATCGGTATCGAGCACCTGGTCATGCTAACGGGTGACAACGACCGTACTGCTGCCGCTATAGCGAATCAGGTGGGACTCACGGAGGTCCGCTCTCGTTTGTTGCCGCAGGATAAGACCAATGCTATCGCGGAACTTCGCGAGCAGTATGGTCGGGTGGCTATGGTCGGCGACGGGATCAACGATGCTCCGGCACTCGCGCGCGCCGACATTGGTATCGCCATGGGAGCGGCGGGTGCCGACGCGGCGCTCGAGACTGCTGATGTCGCGCTCATGAGCGACGATCTGCGCGCTCTGCCCGGGTTCCTGTCTCTGGGCCGACGTACGGTCGCCAACATCCAGCAGAACGTCTGGACATCTATCGTGATCAAGTTCGTTGTGCTGGTTGCGGCGGTGTTGGGTTTCGCTCCCTTATGGCTCGCGGTGTTCGCAGACACTGGCGTGGCTCTGCTCGTCATCCTGAACGCGCTCAGACTACTACGCGCCCGAAGCTGATTCTGTTAAGTTAGGCACTACGTTTCAACCCTTGCACGGAGGCGATATGGATACCGAAACACTCATGCGTGAGTTCACTAAGCTTCGTACGGAGCACACTCACGATCGCGACTCGGCGAACAACTACGGCTGCTTCAATGTCGAGGCGTGCCGCAACTGCAACTTCACGTACAACTCCCGCGCGTGCATCTCGTGCCACAACTCGGACAGCCTGGTCGAGTGTGTGCAGTGTGTGGACTGCGCGAACTGCGCGTTCTGCGTGGGTCTCAACGGGTCCAAGTATCACATCCTCAACAAGGAGTACACGCCCGAGGACTACTATCGAACCCTTGGAGAGCTCGGCATCGACCCTGAAGTGAACGCCTTTTAGGGGCGGGTCCTCTCGGCGAGATGCGGAGTCATATGACG
>DFBG01000025.1:0-1808 GCA_002367305.1 Actinobacteria bacterium UBA3086
CTCAGAAACCGACTTGACCGACTCAATCTCACCAAAGGTCTCGCCTGGAGAAACGGAGTCGCCCTGATCGGGAAGATCCACGTACACGACCTCGCCCAGCTGATCCTGCGCGAAATGCGTGATGCCGAGCACGGCAACGTCACCCTCGACGCGTACCCACTCGTGCTCCCTGTCGTACTTGAGATCGTTCGGATACATCAGTTGACGCTCCTCTCAAAGAACCAGCTAGCCATACTTACAGTGATGTCTTCTTGACGAACGGCGGACGCGCTACGACCGCCTTGGCTGTCTTCTTGCGAATGACGACTTCGAACTCCGTACCCTCGACAGCGTGCTCCACGGGCACATAGGCCGTGGCGATACCCTTATCGAGGGTCGGAGAGAAGGTGCCGCTTGCCACCTTACCCACCTCAGTGTCGTCGCGCAACACAGGAAATCCCGGCCGAGGAATACCACCCTCAACGATCATGCCGACGAGCTTGCGTTCCGGACCCGACTCTCTCACCTTCGCAATCGCCTTGGATCCGATGAAATCGCCCTTGGCCTTGCCTACCGTCCAGCCCAATCCAGCGCTGATCGGGTCTATATCCCGATTCATATCATTACCGTAGAGGGGGTAGCCCATCTCGAGCCGCAGAGTATCGCGCGAACCCAATCCGCAAGGAGTGACCTCGGAGAAACTCATGAGAAGACGCCAGATCCCCACCGCGTTCTCCGAATGACATACGATCTCAACGCCATCCTCGCCGGTGTATCCCGTACGAGCAATGAGTGCGGGCACGCCATCGAGGCTCGCCGCCCCGATATGGAAACGCTTGGGCAACTCGAAATCCTCGCCAGCAAGCTCGCCAAGGACCTCGAGGGCCTTGGGACCCTGCAATGCGATCAATGCCGTGCGGTCGGACTCATCCACTAATTCGACATCCTCGGGACAGTGAGCGCTCATCCACTCGAAGTCGACCTCGTGATTGGCAGCGTTGGCGATCACGAGATACTCGATGTCTCCACTGTGGTACACGATGAGGTCATCGATGATCCCGCCGTCCTCATCACACATGAGCGTGTACTGTGCGGCGGTCAGGTCATCGATCTTGTGCAGGTCGTTGGTAAGCAATCCTTGCAGGAAATCAAACGCACCCATTCCGAATACACGGAATTCGGCCATATGAGAGACGTCAAATGCGCCTGCCGACGAACGCGTGGCCTTGTGCTCATCGATAATCCCCGAATACTGAACGGGCATCGCATAACCGGCGTACGGCACCAACCGAGCGCCGAGGGCTTTGTGTTCATCGTAGAGCGGTGTTCGCTTGAGCTCCTGATCCATGATCTCTCCTTCGACGTACTCTTCCTTCGATGCAACGTCAGTACGATACCGCAGTCTCGGCCGTCATGGGACCACCGAACACGAAACGCCACGCTCGGACAACCGCAATGCGTGCCCGCGCGAATAGTCCAGGCTTGTCGACATCGTACGCCGAGACGATCGGCACCTGCCCCAGCAACAGGTCGTCCTGCGTCACCGTCAATGTTCCGAGACGATCGCCACTGACCACGGGCGCTTTGATCTCATTGGAGAGATCTATTCGACTCACGATCTCCCCATCGATATCAAATACGGCGAATTCTGCATCCTCGGCGATGACAGCGAGCACGGTGCGGTCAAGATAGTCCGAGACAGCCACCACTCCTGCCGTGTCATTATCCTCGGCCACCGTACGCATCGAGTAGTGCTCGAAGCCCCAATCCAGCAGTCGTCGCGCCTCAATGAAGCGTAGATCCTCCGAGTCAGTGCCCAGAACGACCGC
>DFBG01000025.1:1865-8491 GCA_002367305.1 Actinobacteria bacterium UBA3086
ATTCGTCCAGCCGGTCTTGATGCCCGTCGCGCCCGGATAACTGCCGATGAGTTCGTTGGAGTTCTGGAGTGTCGTTGAGCCATTGCTGCCGTTCACCGTCGTCTCCTCGAGTCCAACGACTCGGGCGAATTCGTCAAAGCGCATCGCGTAACGAGCCAGCGTCGCCAAGTCACTCGCGGTGGTGTAGTGCTCCGAAGCGTCCAATCCATGCGGATTCGTGAAGTGGGTGTGCTGCAGGTCGAGTTCAGCAGCCTTCTGGTTCATACGGCCGACGAAAGACTCTTCCCCACCTGCCACATGCTCAGCGAGTGCGACTGCGGCATCGTTTCCCGACTTGACCAGCATCGCCTCGAGCAACTGACCGACAGTCATGGTGTCGCCCGCCCTGATCCCCGCTGCCGACTCACCGGTGCTGGCCGCCCCAGCGCTGATCTTGACCGGTTCATCCAGCTCGGCCGATTCCAGAACCACCACCGCCGTCATGATCTTGGTGGTACTCGCCATGGCCCGCTGCTGTTCCGCTTCGCGTGCCCACAACTCTCGACCGTCAGCCGTAACCAACATCCCCGCAGGCATGGAGAGATCCGGAAGTTCAACCACGGGGGTTTCGGCAGTCCCGATCTCCACACCGCCAACACGATCGACAGCCCGGGCGTTGCCGCCTGAGAGTGCCAGAGAGGCGGACACAAGAATGGCCAGAACAAGGAGACGGATCACCGTCGGAGATTCGCGAAGGAGCTTCATGCGGGGGTGTTTCTCCGTTCAGATGGATTTACACTCTGGTAAGTGACAAAATGTAGGGAATTCATCATGTGTCACAATGGCGTTGTCAGTGAACCACAGCATCCGTTCCGACGCTAGGAGATGACTTACGTGCGCCAACGCGGCGACACCAAAGACTCGGGTTTCACCCTAGCTGAACTGTCGATTGTTGTTCTCATCATCGGCGTCCTGCTCGGCATCGCCATGGCGTCGTTCTTCTATGCGGATCGCCAGGCGTCTAAGATCGCCTGCTTCTCAAACCAGAAGATCCTTGAGGATTCCTGTGCCACTTACGCACTGGACCACAACGGTGAGTACCCTGATGCCATCGAGGAACTCCAGCCTTACATCGCGAACTACCACACCGTGATTCCCTGCCCACAAGATGATGAAGTACTTCTGCAGTACACCAAGACCGAAAACGGCGTGGACATCACCTGCATAAACCATCCGAGGTAGACCACCTGCTCATGAACATGGAGGCCAAATGAAGTACTCGCGATTTGAACAACTGGTACTCGCGGTGGGCGGGGCAGCCATACTCGCTACCGTAGCCTTCTCTTTCAAGTCCACCTCCACCCTCGCCGAGATTCTCGGGCAGGTGCTGTTGATCGTCGTGCTCGTTGGGGCCGTCCACTGGGGCCGCAACGGCGGTTTCATCGCTGCAGTCGCCGCATCGATCATCTACATCGTGATGCGGATACCGCTTGTCGCGAACGATGTAGGCCTGACCACTGATATCGTTCTGCTCATCGCGACCAGAGTGATCGCCTATGGCCTCATCGGCATCGTGGGTGGCGAGCTCTGCGGACGGATCATGTACGTGTTCGCGAACCTGGAAGACGCCAACAGCACCGATGAGTGGAGCCGTGTCTACAACCAGAAGTTCATATCCAAGTCACTCGATAGCCTTATGGGCCAGCACAAACGCTATCAAACACCGTTCTCGATCGTAGTTGTGTCGATGGCCCCGCAGATCTTCGCGGAGCTGCGTGTCTCGCGCCAGAAGTACTTGGTCCGCAAGGTGGCCGACCACATCCGCAACGACATCCGCATGGTCGACGAGGTGGGCAGGCTCGATGACGGGCGCTTTCTCGTCATGCTTCCCCAGACACCACGCGACGGCGGCGCTGTGGTCGCAGATCGCCTAGGCCAAGGAGTGCGCGACACGTTGGCCGCTAAGTGCGAGTCGATCACCGTAGTCGCACTATCCGCTCCGGAGAACGTCGACGAGATCGACGCCATACTGAATGAACTCCGCCCCGAAGAAACGCCCGAGGCAGACATCCAGTTGGATCGCAGGTCGAGCGACTCTCAGTCTTTGGCGTAGAGCTGTTCTGCTGCGATCACGGTGAGACCGGCGTCCCGAAGAACGGAGATGGCTCGCTCATCGTCCACCTTGAAGATGTCCACGGCATACGCTGACCCTGGCTCCACGAAACAGTAGGCGTACTCCACGTTGATCCCCTCGGCGCCGAATACCTCGAGTACATCGGCGAGGCCACCGGGCGTATCGGGCACCTGCACGGCAATAACCTGAGTGAGCGAAACACCGAAGCCTTCTGCCTCCAGAGCACGCTTGGCCTCATGAGGACGATCGCAGATGATGCGCACCACGCCAAACTCAGCGGTGTCCGCCAGAATCAACGCGCGCATATTCACTTGAGCTCCCGACAGCGTACGGGTGAGCTCCGCCAGTCTGCCGGCTTTGTTCTCGATGAATACGGATAGTTGGTCGATCATCGTGTGCCCTCCCCTATGAACGCTTGTCGATGACTCGTACGGCCTTGCCCTGGCTTCGCTCGATGGACTTGGGCTCCACGAGCTTGACCGCGATCGATACTGCGAGCGCCGATTGGATCTCGCCACGCACACGATTCTGCAATGCTTCGAGTTCCCTGATCTCATCGAACGACATGTCTGGTGCGACCTCGACATTCACCTCGACGGTGTCCATGGATCCGCGCTTGTCCAAGATGACCTGATAGTGAGGTGCAACGCCGGGTATTCCCGCGAGAACCTGCTCGATCTGACTGGGGAACACGTTCACGCCGCGAATGATGAGCATGTCATCGCTTCGACCGGTCACGCGCTCCATGCGCCTGAATCCACGTCCGCAGGGACACTCGCCGGGAATGATCCGAGAGATGTCACGCGTTCGATACCGAATGACCGGAATACCCTCCTTGGTGAGGGTGGTGAAGACGACCTCGCCGGACTCTCCGTCGGGTACGGGCTGCAGTGTCTCAGGATCGATGATCTCAACGAGGAAATGATCCTCGTTGACGTGCAGTCCATGCTGCTCCGAGCATTCAGAGGCAACTCCGGGCCCCATGATCTCCGAGAGTCCGTAGATGTCGATGGCCTTGCAGCCCATGATCTCCTCGACCTGTAGACGCATGTTCTCGCTCCAGGGTTCCGCACCAAAGATCCCCGCTTTCAGCGGCAGATCGTGCAGATCGATACCCATCTCCAGAGCGGTCTCTGCGATGAGCAACGCGTACGACGGGGTGCACGCCAAGATCGTGGTGCCGAAATCCTTCATCACCTGCACCTGACGCTTCGTATTGCCGCCCGAGATGGGGATTGTGGTCGCACCCAACCGTTCAGAACCGTAGTGCACGCCAAGCCCACCAGTGAACAGGCCGTACCCGTAGGTGACCTGAACGATGTCCTCGGGACCAGCACCAGCACATGCGAGGGTACGTGCCATGAGATCCGACCAGCGCTCGATGTCTCCCTTGGTGTAACCGACAACCGTGATCTGTCCCGTTGTCCCCGACGACGAGTGCACACGAACAATATCCTTGAGCGGCACTGCGAACATCCCATAGGGATACGCAGAACGCATGTCGTCCTTGACGGTGAACGGGAACTTGCTGAGATCCTCCAGTGACGTGATATCCGGAGACACACCCGCAGCATCGAACTTGTCTCGATACAACGGAACGTTCTCATACACTCTTTTGAGCAAAGCCTGCAGGCGCTGGAGTTGCAGGTCGTTCAATTCTTCACGTGCCATGGCCTCGAATTCAGGCTGGTACATTCGAACCCCTTCCCCGTATAGCCAACGAACACACGATTCCGACTAGAATGCAGATGCCGGCGTCTGAGTCTCCGGTTCCGACACCGGCATGGTCCCCACACGCACGACTTCCTCCTGTGACCTATACACAGAGGTGAACACATCACGCCTGATCTCGTTGCCAGACTTCATCACTATGCGCGTGACGCTGATCCTCTTCCCATCGACGCCCGGATCCTCAACGACCATACTCCCCACAGGCAGCGTGGGATCCTCAACTTCTCGTACCGTGTACGCCCGCGCAACACTCCAAGATCCCACGGCGGAGGTGACATCATATCCCAGCTCAGGCCCAAAGAGACTGAGTCGGATGCTTGAGTTCGTATAGAAGGCGCGAATCAGCACCCAGTCATCGGTATCGTTCTTGAACTGGAAGTCCGGATTGCCCCAGGACACCGCAGCGTCACGACCCGTTGGATAGTGAGAGATGTAGAGCGAGTGGGGGCTGCGTTCCACAACCGGCAGACCGGACTCGAAGACGGCATTGAAGATAGTCGTCGCAACCTGGCAGATGCCTCCCCCCAACTGAGGGACCAACTCTCCGTCAACGATCGCGGGCGCCGCCTGATAACCCTTGTCGGCAGTACGGGGACCGATGGTGTCATTGAACGAAAAGACCTCACCCGGAGCGACCAATGTGCCGTCCAGCGCGTCAGCGAGCGTGTGAATGTTGTTGACTCGAGGCCTGTTCGAGGCTGAGTACGTGGTGGAGTACGTGCCGATCCGCGTTTCGATGCCCATCTCTTGCGCCATCTCGGTGGTGATCTCAGGGGCCCTGCGCATGGTGCGCAACTCCACGTCCCGTTCACCATCCGAAAGAAGCCGTCTAGTCATCTCGCGAGCGAGAGCCTCGAGATCAGGACCTGTCCCGTCCTCAGCGGGTACGACCCGAACCTGGTCACCATCCACCGCGAAATGCGCATCAACCGGATCCTTGCCCGCAGTCCCAACCCGAGGACTGATTGTGTCTGATGCCTCGTCGGCTGAGATGAATGCTACAAGTTGAAGCCTCGCGTCCGTTGAATCCGCGGTAGCGTATTCGGTTCCCGTCGCCGTATCAGACGCCGCGACACCGGAAGAGCCAGTCGTGCCATATGGCTCGGAAACCGGCTCTGTGCGGAACGCGATCCATGAAGCAACCTCCTCGGCAGAGAACTCCCAAACAGTGTCCTCGAAGACGATGGTGATATCATCGGACATCAATGTCTGAGCATCGAGCAATGCCTGCTCAGCGTCCTCATCTGTGACGGCAACGGGAGTGAAGTCGATCTGCACTCCCACCTCACGAATATCCATGGAACCGAAGGCTGCGATCATGTCAGCCTCCACGGCTTGTGGTCGGAGGGACACCCCAACCACTGCGGGAATCAGCCGTGCTCGCGCCCCGGTGATCTCGATCGAGGCATCCTGTGCCTCGATGTCGATCTCCCTGGCAATCCGCGTGAGAAACCCGTCGGTCAATCCCTTGTCCGACGCAGCTATGACGGGAAGATCGATGCCCTCGGTCCACGCGTCAAACCGCTCTGAAACCCAATCGGAGATTCCTCCGGTTCGGCCCACGGCCATGGCCGCCGACGCCATCTCAACGCTATCAGGCGCGTAGCCGATGTCATCCGAGGCCACGATCCACTCGTGGTCTTCGAACGTGAGCGTGATCGATTCACTCGCGCGGTCGAGCAGCACCTGCTCCAGAGTCTCTTGGGCTTCTTGCGTGGACATTCGACCGACGGAGATTCCGGCTACCGAAACACCCGGGTGGACCCTGCCGGAGGCCAGAGCGACATCCGCGACCACGACCCCGAGCACAACGACCACGACGGCCGTTGGCACCCCGATAACCCATCGCTTCCAGACCGACCATCCACGTACTGTGCATAAGCCAGAGTCAATCAAGCCCCGAACTCCGCGACTGCGGTTCCGGTGGCTGTGGTTTTCACTTATCTGCTCTTGTTCCATGTTCTCGCTCACCATCACTGAATCGCCTCGCCATACACCAGCACGGGCGCCTCTTTTGCGGGTACGGTAACGCTGTCGGAAACTTTGATCTCTACGGTCACGCCAGGAAACGTGGTCAGAGTCGTTCGAATGCCGCCGGGCAAAGTGAGCGCCTGTTCGAGATCACTAGGAAGCCCGATCGCCTCAACTTCATACACCTTTGAGAACGACCGCCCTTCGACCGACACGCGACCATTGCCACCGCCAAAACCGGAACGCGCATCCAAACGCACGCCGTTGACCGCGATCGCTTCAGCCCCGCCGGTTCGAAGTTCGTGTATCAAAGCCACAAAGTCCTGCGGAAGCAGAACACGATCGGGATCACCGATTTCTACGATGATCCCGGGTCCGGTCGCCACTTCGAGGCCAGCAATCAGTCTCAGTGCATTCAGCTCACGCGTCGCCTCATTGAGGACCTCGGTACGACTGGCAGTATCTCGTTCCGCATCCAGGACACGGGCTTGCAGCCTCATGACCTCATCTCGCAGGGAAACGTTCTCCACGGTGATCTCCTGAATGATGATCGCCAAGTCCTGATCTGACTGTCCTTCAAGGCTCTGAGTGACCGTGTCATTGCCACGCCACTGTGCTACGAGCAAGAACCCGACCAAGAGAAGCCCGATCACCAAGCTCGCGGTCAACCGCGCGTCGTGAAAACTGCGACCCACGACCCGCTCTGACGCGTGCAGTGCACGCATCGATTCCTCACGCAGGTGCAGAAGGGTGCCGCCATGCTCCTCGTTGACCTCTTGCGGCACTACTCCCACCCCCGCCGCTTGAACAA
>DFBG01000138.1:0-1674 GCA_002367305.1 Actinobacteria bacterium UBA3086
GAGTCGGTCAAGTCGGTTTCTGAGCTGTTCTCGCCGGTAGCCGGTGAGATCGTCGAGGTCAACGACGCTCTGGATGACACCCCTGAGACGGTCAACGAGGACCCGTACGGTGAGGGTTGGATGATCAAGGTCAAGCTCGCCGACACCTCCGGACTCGATGGACTCATGTCCTCTGAGGACTACGAGACGTTCATCAACGAGGCATAGAGCGCATGGGCTATATACCTATCACATGCGAACAGCGCGAAGAGATGCTTCGCGCTGTTGGCGTTTCCAACGCCCGCGAACTTTTCGCCGACGTACCCGCAGAGGCCATGTTGGATCGCGACATGGACATGCCGGGGCCGATGAGCGAAATGGAACTCGCCACGCACCTACGAGAACTCGCCGATGCCAATTCGCCGGCGGGCCGGATGGCCAACTTCGCCGGAGCCGGCTGCTACGACCACTACGTCCCGTCGATTGTGGATCACGTGCTCCGTAAGCCCGAATTCTTCACGGCGTACACGCCATATCAGCCGGAAGTGAGCCAAGGCACGCTTCAGGCCATATATGAGTTCCAATCCATGATCTGTGAACTCACCGGTATGGAAGTCGCCAACGCGAGCATGTACGACGGGGCGACGGCCATGGTCGAGGCCGCCTTCATGGGCGCGCGCGTCACCAAGCGTTCCAAGATCGTGGTCTCCGATGCCGTGCATCCGCAGTGGCTTGAAACTCTGGACACGTATGCGACCGCAGGTACGGTCGAGGTCGTGCGCGTGCCGTTCGAGTCCGGTGTCACCGTCGCCGACGGCGAAGCCGGTCTGCGTGCAGTGGTCGAGGGTGCTGCAGTTGTGGTCATCGCTTCACCTAACTACTTCGGTTCGCTCGAGGACCTGGAGCTCATCAGTGGGATCGCGCACGATGCAGGTGCACTGCTGGTCGTCGCGACCAACCCCATGCTTCTTGGTGTCATGGAGCCGCCTTCATCCTGGGGTGCGGACATCGTGGTGGGAGAGGGCCAGCCGTTGGGCAACGCCATGAGCCTGGGCGGTCCGGCATTCGGCTTCTTCGCCTGCACGCAGAAGAATATCCGTCAGATGCCAGGTCGCGTTGTGGGCCGTACGGTCGATGTGGACGGCAAAGACGCGTTCGTTCTCACTTTCTCAACTCGAGAGCAGCACATCCGACGCGAGCGGGCGACGAGTAACATCTGCAGTAACCAGGCTTTGTGCGCGCTCGCGGCTGCTGTCTACATGTCCGCCGTCGGGCGTCATGGCCTTGCGGACACTGCGCGCGCGTGCGTGTCCAAGGCACATTATCTACGCGAGCAGCTTCTGGCGACCGGCCGATTCACCTCGCCGTGGGAGACGCCGTTCGGCTATGAGTTCGCATTGGAGTATCAAGGCGACGTGGGGGAGATGCAGCGCGCGATGCTGGATCGAGGGATCCTCGCCGGAGTCGACTTGAGTCCGGTCGCTCCGCAACTTGCCGCGCATGTGTTGTTCGCGGTCACTGAGAGGCGCACACGCGCCGAACTCGATGATTTTGTACGGGAGGTGGTGTCGCTGTGAGCGAGAATACGACACATACTCCCGATGTGGGTCCTGACCGCGGGCCTCGCGGTCTGATCTTTGAAGTGGGCTCGGATGATGCTCGCTGTGTGGCTCCGCCGGAGTTGGATGTGCCCGC
>DFBG01000138.1:1808-11473 GCA_002367305.1 Actinobacteria bacterium UBA3086
AATGAGGACGCAGCACGTCTCGAGGGCTTTGCCGCTCTTCATCCGGCTCAGCCCGATGACACGGTGCAGGGCGCACTGGAGCTCATGGTCACGCTCGCGGATGCATTGGGTGAGATATCGGGTCTTCCCGCAGTCACCCTGCAGCCCGCAGCGGGAGCTCACGGCGAGTACACGGGCCTCATGTGTTTTCGCGCCTATCACACAGCTCAGGGAGACCCTCGTTCGCGGGTTCTCATCCCCGATGCTGCGCACGGTACCAACCCGGCCACGGTGGCAATGTGCGGCTACGAGGTGACCACCATTCCCAGCGACGACAAGGGACGGGTCGATATCGCTGCCCTGCGCGAGGCGCTCGACACCGACGTGGCTGCGCTCATGCTCACCAACCCCAACACGCTCGGTCTCTTTGATGATCAGATTCTTGAGATCACCGCAGCTGTCCATGAGGTGGGTGCGCTGGCGTACTGCGACGGCGCGAATCTGAACGCCATCATGGGCGTTACGCGTCCCGGAGACATGGGATTCGATGCGCTGCACATCAACCTGCACAAGACATTCTCCACTCCTCACGGAGGCGGAGGTCCCGGCGCTGGCCCTGTGTGCGTCACCTCCGCACTGGGCGAGTTCCTGCCCGGTCCCATTCCGGTCAAGCTGGAGGATGGCTCATATGCGTGCAAGACGCCGGCACAGAGCATAGGGCGCGTCAGGTCCTTCTACGGCAACTTCGGCGTGCTGGTTCGCGCATATGCCTACATCCGCGCGCTCGGCGGTTCGGGGATCAAGGAGTCGGCCGAGCAGGCGGTGCTTTCGGCGAACTACCTCAAGGAACGCCTCAAGGATGCCTTCGATCTGCCCTTCGAAAGAATCTGCATGCATGAGTTCGTCCTCTCGGGACGTCGCCAGAAGAAGGAGCATGGCGTACGCACGCTCGATATGGCGAAACGACTGCTGGACTATGGCTTTCACCCGCCAACCGTCTACTTCCCGCTGATCGTCGAGGAGTCTCTCATGATCGAGCCGACGGAGACTGAGCCCCTGAAGGATCTCGATCGTTTTGCCGATGCGATGATCGCCATCGCCGAGGAGGCAGCGGTCGATCCCGAAATGGTGAAGGGTGCACCGTACAGCACGCCGGTGCGTCGAGTCGATGAGGCTCGCGCGGTCAAGCAGCCGGATCTCAGATGGAGTCACGGAGAGTAGTAGGCAGTATGTCGCATGAGTGGCGATTGATCCTGGACGGCTCGGAGGACGGCCTGTGGAATATGGCCGTTGACCGGGCCGTTCAGCTTTCTTGTGAGCAGGGGACCGTTCCGCCAACCGTGCGGCTGTACACGTGGGCACGCCCGACGGTCACTCTGGGGCGCTTCCAGGACGCGGCCGACGTCGATGCTTCCGTCATCGAGCGTGAGGGAATGGACGTCGTTCGCCGGTTCACCGGTGGCCGCGGCGTGCTCCACGACGACGAGCTCACATACTCGGTCGTGGCGTCGACTACCGACGGCGTACCTCGCGGGGTCTCCGCCAGCTACCGACATCTGTGTGTCGCATTGGTTGAGGCATACCGTGCGCTTGGGGTGGAGGCTGAACTGACCGCACGGCCTCGAGGCGAACGTGGTTCATCGGCGTGCTATCTGCATGCGACTCAGGCGGACCTCTCCATAGGCGCGGCTAAACTCTCAGGATCCGCGCAGGTCTGGAGCGGGAACACGGTCATGCAGCATGGATCTTTCGTGATCACTCGGGACATCGATTCAGAGTCTGACGTGTTTCGACTCCAGGAGAACGGGAAATCGGCATTCGCGCGCGGAACAGCCACCCTCATGGACCGCTTGGCGACGAGACCCTCCGATTCCGAACTCAGGTCGGCGGTGATCGAGGGGTTCGAGAGTGGACTGGGTATCCAACTCTGTGAAGGTTCTCTCACTGCAGCGGAGAGAGAGTTGGCGGAAACCCTCATTCCCGACGTGAGGGTCAGTCTTGTCTGATACAATCTGAGTGTGTTCGACTTGCAGTCGGACTGGTGACTTGGAGGGGAAATGAGCGATAAGAATGAGCGTGTGGAGCAGGCCTTACTCGACTTGGGTAGCAAGAGTAACGAGGAGCTCAGAGAGCTGCTCGATGAGCTCTACGACGAGGAACAGAAGGTCTCATATCGTCGCAGAGTACTTCACGGCAAGATCGACATCCTGCGAGCAGAACTCGTTCGTCGGCTCAAGACACAGCGTGAGTCGGGCGGGGATGTGATATCGGGCGGAGATGTTGAGCGCCTGATCGATATTCTGGCCAACGATCTGCGCGGTGTGTCCCGCTATGACGTATCCGCGTCCGATCAAGATACCGAAGAGTAGTCAGCAGCTCGCGCTGCTACCCGCAAAGGAGGATTCGTGTCCATAACAGATAAACTTCGTGACTTCATGGAGGATCTCGCCACTGACGCCGTCGAGGAGCGTGTGCTCGAGTACGTCATTCGTGAGGTGCACAACGGGCGTAAGCTCACTGAGGCCCTCAGCGATCCGTATGTGAAGAACCGTCTGAGCGAG
Organism: Actinobacteria bacterium UBA3086; assembly: GCA_002367305.1. Lineage (GTDB taxonomy): Bacteria > Actinomycetota > Coriobacteriia > Anaerosomatales > UBA3086 > UBA3086. The sequence goes on from DFBG01000138.1 coordinate 4,349, forward strand.
GACAAGCTCGCTCATGTGCTGGAGAACCCGGAGATCGCAATGGCTCTTGAGGAGCAGATTGCCTCTTCTTTTGAAAAGCGTGATTTCGGCTTCAAGAACTAGAAGCACCACCCAGACGTACGTCGCCACCAGGAGGTTGCGATGAAGGAGTGTCCAGCATGTGGAGCTGCGGTCGGGCCTGAGGATCTTTCGTGCCCCACCTGCGGCACGCGTATCGAGGGTGCGACGCTCAAGTTCGCGCCCGTTTCCGTCCCCGAGGTTCAGTCGGGGACGCCGGTGGCCTCGTCCCAGGACGGGCCGGTACTTGTGGTTCGCAAGGGCCCTGAAGTTGGCGAGAGGTTCTATCTTGAGGCGCCCGAGTACTCGCTCGGCCGTGATCCTCACTGCGACATCTTCCTCAACGATGTCACCGTGTCTCGCAAGCATGCGTCTGTTCGTGTCGACGGAGGCATGGCGACCGTGCGAGATACAGGATCCCTCAATGGTACGTACGTCAACGGAGTTCGCGTCGATTCCGCACCTCTGGACAACGGGGATACGGTTCAGATCGGCACATTCCAGATGATCTTCATGTCCGGAGCGTCTCGGTGAGCGGCCGCAACTATATGACTATCGGTGAGGTCGTTGAGGGCCTCATGAGCATTCATCCGGACCTCTCTATCTCAAAGGTCCGCTTCCTTGAGGAAGAGGGGCTGATCGCTCCTGAGCGCACAGCCGGGGGGTATCGGAAGTTCTCCAAGGATGACGTCACGCGCATCGAACTCGTATTGCGTTTGCAGAAGGAACACTTTCTGCCGCTTGCGGTGATCAGAGAGAAACTCAAGGACTACGACAAGGGAAAGATTCCGCCCGAGTTGCGCGGGAGTATGGGTGCGCGTGCCGAGAAGGTGGCCCTTCCGCTCGACAAGGCGGAGACGGTCTTGGTCACAGACGCACCGACTCAGCTGGGTCTTCCTGTGTCGTTCGTACAGGAGCTCGAAGAGTTCCACCTGATCGAGCTTGTCGACGGACCGCATGGTCAGGAGATCACTCGAGCCGATGTGAACATTCTCCATGCGGCATGGGATCTGCGGAAGTTCGGCGTGGAGCCTCGGCATCTGCGCATGTATGAGACGTTCGCCGAGCGCGAAGCGACGTTCTTTGCCCAGATCCTCACCCCGGCATTTCGCCATCGCACGCCGGAGACTCGTCAGAAACTCATTGAGGCGCTCTCAGGGCTATCGGAGCTCACCGAGCAACTCAAGGGCGACCTGCTCCGCAAAGCGCTGGGCGCACACTTCGAGGATCTTGTGTGATCCCGATGGCAGTCGCGCCGGACAGCGTGGACAGGAATTGGGTCAGGCAAGAGCCCGGTGAAGACGCGTACACCCACGATCTCGACGGTATCGACTTCGCTCATCCGAGCGAGCGCGTAGCTGCCGATATCCTTGAGTACTACCGGTTGCGCTGGGCGTATGAGCCGACCACATTCCCGATAGAGTGGGATGGTGCCGGCAACGTCATCGCATCGTTCTCTCCCGACTTCTATCTGCCCGATTTCAATCTCTATATCGAGCTCACTACGATGAACCAGAAGCTCGTGACCAAAAAGAACCGGAAGGTTCGTCGGCTGAGGGAACTCTACCCGGACGTGAACGTCAAAATCTTCTACCAGAAGGACTTTCGTAGATTGCTGTTGCGATTCGGCATGCCCGTACAGGAGCAAGCGCACGGTTCCGGAGGTGGCCTGGTGGCAGGCACCTCTGCCGAGGATGGGGACGAATGAGCCGCCCACTTCCCGATGTCTGTGACGGCATTCTCATTGACGCTGATGCGCTCGTATCGCGCGTACAGGAGCTTGGCGAGTCCATCGCGCGTGATCACGCCGGAGAAGACCTGAGACTGATCACGATCCTGCGCGGCGGTCTGTTCTTCCTTTCGGATGTGTGCCGCGCCGTGGATATGCCCCTGTCGCTGGACTTCATGGCCGTTTCTTCGTATGGGCCATCTGCAACGGGCTCTGTTCGCATCACCAAGGATCTGGATGACTCGATCAAAGGTGCTTCGGTCGTCGTCGTGGAGGACATCATCGACACGGGGCTCACACTTCACTATGTTCTCGAGGTCCTGCGTGAGCGCGAGCCGGCCAGCCTGGAGGTATGCACTTTCATGGACAAGGACGTCCGGAGGATCGTTGATCTGCCCATCAAATACCGCGGTTTCGAGGTACCGGATAGGTTCCTCGTCGGCTACGGCCTCGATCTCGACGGGCTGTATCGCAATCTTCCGTTCGTGGCGACACTGCGCGATGAGGTGATGTTCTGATGTACAAACGATTGGCCATCGCTATCGGGTCGCTTCTGCTCGTGTTGGTCATGGGTACCCTTGGGTATGCGATTGTGGAGGGCTGGACTCTCTTTGATTCGCTCTACATGACCGTCATCACCATCGCCACTGTTGGTTTTCAGGAAGTCCGCGAACTCAGTGACCAGGGCAGGATCCTCACCATAGTGCTGATCCTCGCGGGTGTGGGCGCGTTGGGATTCACGTTCGGTACATTCATCGACTTCATAGTCGAAGGACATCTCAGGGGTCTCTTGGAGGGGCGTCGTATGCAAAAGACAGTCGAACACCTACGCGAGCATCACATTGTTGCCGGACTGGGACGTGTAGGCTCAGCGGTCGCTCGTCAACTTGCTCACGAGGGCGTGTCCTTCGTGGTCATCGATCGTTCAGAGGATTGCCTGGCGGAGGCCACCGACTGCGGATGGCCGCGAATCGTAGGCGACGCCACTGACGAGGATGTTCTCATGGCGGCGGGGATCGATCGTGCGCGAAGTCTTATAACCGCGCTCGACACCGATGCCGACAATGTCTTCGTCGCACTCACTGCTCGCACGATCAGCCCCGATCTCTTCATCGTGGCTCGCTCCGCTCATGAGTCGAGTGAGGCGAAGTTGCTGCGAGCTGGAGCGGATCGCGTGATGACTCCCAATCTCATCGGCGGCCGCCGTATGGCGGATATGGTCCTGCATCCTCTGGTTTCCGACTATCTCGATCTTGTTACGCACGGCGATGCAGTAGAATTCAAGCTGCAGCAGGTCGATATCGTTGAGAACTCCTCGTATGCCGATACGAGCATCAGAGATGCACAGGTGCGCGGACGTACGGGCGCGTACATTCTTGCGGTCATGGCCAGTGACGGGAACGTGAACACCAATCCTTCACCTGACACGGTCATGCACGTGGGAGATCGTCTTGTCGTCATGGGTACGACGGCCCAACTGCAGAGTCTGTCATCCGTGGTTCGGTGATTCCATCGGCAACGCAGATTCTACTGGCATCCACGGTCGGTAATGGCTACCCTTGTTGAGTCCGAAACAAGTTGAGGAGGCAATGCACGTGAACTTGGATTCCTATATTCGTGACATTCCTGACTTTCCCAAGGAGGGCATCGTCTTCAAGGACATCACGCCGCTCCTTGCAAGCCCGGAGGGTTTCAAGCAGACCATCGATGTCCTTGCCGACGAGTACGCCGACGCCGGCGTGACCAAGGTGATGGGTGCGGAAGCACGCGGTTTCATCTTTGGTGGCGCACTCGCGTATCGTTTGGGCGCTGGTTTCGTCCCTGCTCGCAAGCCGGGCAAGTTGCCCGCTGCGATCACGAGCGCGCAGTATTCGCTTGAATACGGGACTGATACGCTCGAGATGCATATGGATGCCATTACATCCGCCGACGTGGTACTCATCGTTGACGATGTTCTCGCCACGGGTGGAACGGCGTCCGCTAAGGCTGAACTCGTGAACTCAGTCGGAGCACGCGTCGCAGGTTTCGCGTTCCTGATCGAACTCGATTTCCTGAGCGGTCGCGATAAGCTCGGAGACGAGCGGATCGTGTCTCTGATACACGTCGACTAAGAGGACTTTTTCACGGGTCTTGTCGATCTTGTGTAGCGGATCATGAGTAGTGGATAACCATCAGGGGCCCCGGAGTATCGGGGCTCTTGTCCGTTTCAGAGGGTCAGTTTGCGCCTGCTACGGAGACGAACTCGGCGTGTACGGGCTGCACACCTGAGAATCCGAGAGCGGTCGCCGCTGCTTTGGAGAGATCGATGTCGCGACCAGCGATGAATGGACCGCGATCGTTCACGACGACTATGATTCGGCGCTCACCACGCGTGAGGGCGAGGCGAGTGCCGAAGGGGAGCGTGCGGGATGCACAGGTGAGGTCATCCTGGTTGAATATCTGACCTGATGCGGTCTGTCGCCCGTTGAACCCCGGCCCGTACCACGAGCAGACTGCGGTGAACGCCTGGCCCGTAACCACGTAGCTCTGTGGCTGATGCGCGGGAACGATGAAAGTCCGGTCGGTGTAGGGCGCCACGGTCGCCGTCCCCATGGGGATCGGCGTGCCGATAGGGATGGAGCCGTTCATCCATTCGCGACGCGTCATCGCCGTGCTGGAGCGACGCGCCGCTAGGATCCGTAGAGAGTTCTCACCCAGTCGCGCCACCAAGCTCCGTTGTTCCTTGAGGGCCGTCTCGAGTTCATCAACGCTCACACGCTGGATGTTCTTGAGTTCGACCAGCTGTGCTTTGAGATCATCGAGTACGGATGCTTGATACTCGGCCTCGGCGGCAGCGATGATTGCGTGCTTGTACGCGATCTCGTCCTGCTCAGCGATACGGGTGAGCAGGAGCGCCCAGTTCACGAAGTCTGAGATTGACTCTGCCTCGAGCAATATCTGTATCGGATTCTGTATACGGCTCTTGTATATGCGTATCAGGCGACCCTGGTAGGCGACCTTGGCGCGGGAGAGTTCCAGCCGAGTGGCCGCCAAGATGTCCTGCTGCTCGAACATGCGAATATTGACGACGTCGATTCGTTCGGTCAACGCCACGTCATCGGACCTGTGTGCGTCGATGAGGTCCTCGAGTTCGAGGACACGTGCTGTGGCGGCGTCGAGTGCTTCGGTGTTGGGAACGATAGGCGCCGCGGTGGAGGTTGTCGGGGTAGACGACGTCTCACTGCCTGGTGCAGCGAATGCTGTAACGGGGATCGATATGACGAGCCATGCCGCGAGGGCGACACTCAGAACTCTCTGTAGGGTACCTTGCACCCAAGTCTCCCGTGACGGGGGTCATGTCATCCTAAGCTCGTCCAGCGAATGAGCCGAGACTGATTATGGTATCATTTTCACGTGAATCAATGCTGATTCGCGCATGACGGTCCTCTTCGTAGAACCACATCGCAGCCGGAGGTATCGTGCAGTTCCGCTCACCAAAAGCGGTTCACTCGCTCACACGACTCATCGTGTGTTCCATTCTCGTATTTTCATCGACCGGTTACGCGATAGCCGAACCCGGCGATGTTTCCACGCCTGAGATCGAGGCCATGCGTGCCGAGGCCGATGCTGCCCAGGCGCAACTCTCCGAACTCGCCGCCCAGGTCGAACTCCGTACGGAGGAGTTCGCAGAGATCCAAGCGGCGCTCGATGCCACGGACGTGGAACTCAAGGTCACCGCTGAGGAGCTCAGGCAAGCACGAGTTGCACTTGCGGCCGCTCAGAGGGTTCTGGCGGAGCGGGCAACGCGCATGTACCGAGCGGGAAGCGTCAATGTTATAGAGGTGCTGCTCGATACCGTTTCCTTCAATGACCTCATTTCTCGTTTGGACTTCCTCTCGCGCATAGGACGCAGTGACGCGACTGCAGTTGAAGTGGTCAAGGAAACTCAGCGACGCGTGGAGCTCGCTCAGGCGAGTCTTGAGGCGCGACGTACTGAGCAGGCCACGTTGCGGGACAACGCAGCGGCCAAGAAGACGCAGGTCGAGCAGGCGCTGGAGCGTCAGGCACAGTACATCGCCCGACTCGACGGTGAGATCACGGCGCTCGTCGAAGCTGAGCGCGAACGACAGAGGATCGAGGCTGAAGCGGCTGCTGCACGGGCCGCAGAGGCGGCTAAAGCGGCTGCTGAACGGGCTGCCGCGGTTGAGAGGTACACGGATATCGAGGGATTGGGTATCGGTCGTCCTGAAGCGGTCACGGGAGGGTTGCAATACATTGGCGTTCCCTACGTGTGGGGCGGGTCGACTCCGGCCGGTTTCGACTGCTCGGGGCTCACACAGTACGTGTACGCAGAGATCGGGATTTCGATTCCCAGGAACAGTCGGTCGCAGTATCAGGCGGGGGAGCACATACCCAGTGATCGAGTCGATCTCTTGGTTCCCGGTGATCTGGTCTTCTTCGGCTACAACGGCGACCCTTCTCAGGTGCATCACGTCGGCATATACGTGGGCAATGGAGACTACCTGCATGCGCCTCAAACCGGCGAGACGGTCAAGGTGCAGTCCCTCACCGGACGCATCACGCGTTCCGGGGACTACGTGGGCGCGTCGCGCTTCTGAAGTTCGCGTTCCATGAGCGCCCAATCGAGCTTCGATACACACTGCTGAACTGGGGATACCCTGTGGTATCATTCGTCCAATTCCGAACAGGCGGACACACGCGTGGTTCAGGCGCGTTCGAGGGGTAGAAACGTGGACAATCAGACACTCCTTTCCGGAAATGAAGCGATCGCTCGCGGCGCATGGGAAGCTGGCGTCACGATAGGTGTCGGATATCCAGGCACGCCTTCCACTGAAACGCTTGAAACGTTTGTGAAGCTGCCCGACGTCTATGCGGAGTGGGCACCCAATGAAAAGGTCGCCCTAGAAGTCGCCGCTGGCGTCAGTTTGGGCGGCGCACGCGTGCTTGTGACCATGAAGCATGTGGGTCTCAATGTGGCCGCCGATCCGTTGTTCACACTCGCCTACACGGGGGTTCGTGGCGGACTCGTCATCCTCGTCGCCGATGATCCCGGTATGCACTCATCGCAGAACGAGCAGGACACACGAAACTACGCACGCTTCGCTCGAGTCCCCGTGCTTGAACCTGCGGATTCCAACGAGGCGCTCGCGTTCACCAAGCAGGCCTTCGAAATATCGGAGCGATTCGATATTCCGGTCATAGTCCGTTCAACGACGCGGATCTCGCACTCCAAGGGACTTGTGGAACTTCATGACCGAGTGACACCGACGGTACCCGGAGAGTACGAGTCCGATCCCGCCAAGTGGGTCATGATGCCTGCGATGGCTCGACGTCGCAGG
>DFBG01000037.1 GCA_002367305.1 Actinobacteria bacterium UBA3086
GCGAGCAGGATGTGCTCACGCGTCTGGGGCATGGGGCCGTCGGCGGCGGAGACCACGAGGATCGCACCGTCCATCTGGGCGGCACCGGTGATCATGTTCTTGACGTAGTCGGCGTGACCGGGGCAGTCGACGTGGGCGTAGTGACGGTTCTCCGTCTCGTACTCCACGTGTGCGATCGCGATCGTGATGCCGCGCTCGCGCTCCTCGGGGGCCTTATCGATGTCCTCGAACGCCGTGAAGTCGGCGAAACCCTTCTCCGACAGCGTCTTGGTGATCGCAGCCGTGAGAGTGGTCTTACCGTGGTCGACGTGACCGATGGTACCGATATTGACGTGCGGCTTGGTGCGCTCGAACTTTTGCTTTGCCATGTCTACCTACGCCTCCCCGCCGTTTTTGGCGATGATCTCTTCGGCCACGGACTTCGGAACACGCTCGTAGGCCTGGAACTGCATGCTGTACACCGCGCGGCCCTGAGTGCGGCTGCGAAGATCGGTGGAATAACCGAACATCTCGGACAGAGGCACGCGAGCCTTGATGACCTGCGCGCCTGCACGAGGCTCCATGCCGTCGATGTGCCCACGACGGCTGGAAAGGTCGCCCATGACATCGCCCATGAACTCCTCGGGGGTGACGACCTCGACGGCCATCATCGGCTCAAGAAGTACCGGTGAGGACTTGCGCAGACCATCCTTGATCGCCATGGAGCCGGCGATCTTGAATGCCATCTCAGAAGAGTCGACATCGTGATACGAACCATCGATGAGCTCGACCTTGACATCGACAACCGGGAATCCGGCGACAACACCGGAAGTGATGGCCTCCTGGATGCCCTTATCGACTGCCGGGATGAACTCCTTGGGGATCGAGCCACCGACGATCTTGTTGTCGAACTCGTAACCATCGCCGGGCTTCTGGGGCACGACGTTGATGATGACGTGACCGTACTGGCCGCGACCACCGGACTGGCGGGCGAACTTCATGTTGACGGACTCGACCAGCTTGCCAGCAGTCTCGCGATACGCGACCTGCGGCTTACCGACGTTGGCCTCGACCTTGAACTCGCGCAGCAGGCGGTCGACGATGACCTCAAGGTGCAACTCGCCCATGCCCGCGATGATCGTCTGGTTGGTCTCCTCGTCCGTGCGGACACGGAACGTGGGGTCCTCCTGAGCAAGCTTAGCCAGTGACGAGCCGAGCTTCTCCTGGTCGACCTTGGTCTTGGGCTCGATCGCGATGTCGATGACCGGATCCGGAAACACCATGGACTCAAGCAGCACCGGCGACTTCTCGGCGCTCAGCGTGTCGCCCGTGGTCGTGTTCTTGAGACCGACTGCGGCGACGATGTCACCGGCGGATGCGTTCTCCACATCCTCACGAGTGTTCGCATGCATCTCGAGCAGACGACCGATGCGCTCCTTGTGACCCTTGGTGGAGTTGAGCACGTAAGAGCCGGCGTCGAGCGAGCCGGAGTAGACACGGAAGTAGGTCAACTTGCCGACGTACGGGTCGGTCATGACCTTGAATGCGAGAGCGGCGAATGGCGCTTTGTCATCCGCAGGACGCTCGACTTCTTCGCCCGTCTTGATGTCCTCACCCTTGATCGCCGCGATATCGAGCGGTGACGGAAGGAAGTCGAGAACTGCATCCAGCAGAGGCTGAACGCCCTTGTTCTTGAACGAAGCACCACAGGTGACCGGCGTGACCGCGCAATCGATGGTGGCCTTGCGAAGAGCAACCTTGAGCTCGGAGCTGCTGATCTCCTCGTCGTTGAGGAACTTCTCCAGCAGATCATCGTCGTACTCAGCGGCAGCCTCGAGAAGCTCATGACGGTACATCTCAGCATCGTCAGCCATCTCGGCGGGAATCTCCTCGACGGTGGGGTTGATGCCGTTGTCGTCCTCGTTGAAGTGAACGGCGTTCATCTCCACGAGGTCGATGAGACCGCTGAAGTGGTCCTCTGCACCGATCGGGAGCTGAAGAAGAACCGGCTTCGTCTTGAGGCGGTCCTTCATCATCTGCACGACGTTGTAGAAGTCGGCACCGGTGCGGTCCATCTTGTTGATGTAGGCCATACGCGGGACGCCGTAGGTGTCCGCCTGACGCCAGACGGTCTCCGACTGGGGCTCGACACCGCCAACGGCACAGAAGACGGCTACAGTGCCGTCAAGAACGCGCAGGGACCGCTCGACCTCGACAGTGAAGTCAACGTGGCCGGGCGTATCGATGATCTGGATACGATGGTCCTTCCAGAAACAGGTGGTTGCGGCAGACGTGATCGTAATGCCGCGCTCCTGCTCCTGAACCATCCAGTCCATGGTTGCAGCGCCGTCGTGGACCTCGCCGATCTTGTGCGACTTACCCGTGTAATACAGGATTCGCTCGGTCGTGGTCGTCTTACCGGCGTCGATATGCGCCATGATCCCGATGTTGCGGGTTTTGGCGAGTGGGTACTTCTTGGGCGCCATTTGGCCTATGACCTCAGTCTTTCTTGGTACGTGCCGCTTTCGCGACGTCGGACGTTACTCGAAGAAATCAGTACTACCAGCGATAATGGCTGAACGCGCGGTTGGCTTCGGCCATCTTGTAAAGGTCTTCCCTCTTCTTGACGGAAGCGCCGGTACCGTTGGATGCATCCAGAATCTCGTTCGCAAGACGCTCCGCCATGGTCTTCTCACGGCGAGCGCGAGCGTAACCGACCATCCAGCGGATGGCGAGCGTGGTGGAACGACGCGAGTTGACCTCGATCGGCACCTGGTAGGTGGCTCCACCAACACGCTTCGGCTTGACCTCAAGGGTCGGACGAACGTTGTCCATGGCCTTCTTGAACGTGGAAAGCGGGTCGCCACCGCTACGCTGCTCGACGATGTCGAAAGCACCATAGACGATACGCTCCGCGGTCGACTTCTTGCCGTCCAACAGAACTTTGTTGATCAGCTGCGTGACGAGACGGTTGTTGTACACCGAATCCGGCATTACCTCTCGTCTGCTTGCTGCTGCGCGCCTGGGCATTGATCAATCTCCCTCTATCGTTTCGCGTCCCACACAAGTGGCGGAACGCACGTGTCGTGTTCCTACTAGGGCTTTTTGACGCCGTAACGCGAACGGGCCTGACCGCGATCGCTCACTCCAGCGCAGTCGAGTGCCGCGCGGATGATCTTGTAGCGAACACCCGGGAGGTCCTTGACTCGTCCACCACGCACGAGCACGATGCTGTGCTCCTGCAGGTTGTGACCGATACCAGGGATGTAGGCGGTGATCTCCATGTGGTTGGTCAAGCGCACACGCGCAACTTTGCGCAGAGCGGAGTTCGGCTTCTTGGGCGTCGTAGTATAGACACGAGTACACACGCCACGCTTCTGGGGGTTACCCTTCAACGCCGGAGTGGCACTCTTCTTCTTCGCCGCCTGACGGCCCTTGCGGACCAGCTGATTGATAGTAGGCAACGCACTCTCCTTATCTCGTTCCCGCACGGTCTATCGTTACTGAGCGCCCACGTCACACCACATGGAACGCCAAGCATAGAGTCACAAGGTCGCACTCTAGCAAACGTCCATCGGCGTGTCAAACGCCACGCACCCGGGCGTATCTATATTCCCACGTCGTGCCAATACCATGTCGCTACAAACGAAGCGGGCGCCCCACCGATGAAGGCGGAGCGCCCGTCGTGTTCGCTCGTCCCCTATGCCACAGGAGACTTGAGCACGAGGCCCTTTGTGGCCAAGTGCTGCTTCACTTCTTCGACGGCTTTCTGCCCGATGCCGACCAGCGCGAGGAGCTCGCCCTCGGTGCGACCCATGACATCGGCCACGTTGCCGATTCCCGCCTCGTTGAACTTGGTCACCCAACGAGTGGAAACACCCAGATCGTCGAGCGGCATGTCCATGACTTCGCCCGCATCTTCTGCAGACACTGCAGGTGCGGCAACCTCAGGCTCGAACGTGATGCCCTGGAACGCAGTGACATCGACATCCTCGTCGGTCTGCGTGGTGCCCAGATCCGCGAAGAATGCTGCGGCCTCGGTCGGAGACAGACCAGCAGTCTCGTCCGGCATCGGCCCAGGAAGCATCGACTCGATCTCCTTGAGCTCGTTGGGAGCGAAATCAGGCAGCGGACCCTCTGCTGCAGCGCTCCACTCGGCCTTCTTGCCCTTGTAGGTCAGGCTCACGTTGCGATAGCGGCGCATACCCGTTGCTGCCGGGATGAGCTTACCGATGATGACGTTCTCCTTGAGACCTCTGAGGTGATCCTCTTTGCCTGCGATGGCGGCATCGGTGAGTACGCGCGTCGTCTCCTGGAAGGAAGCGGCGGACAGGTAGCTCTCCGTGGCCAGCGAGGCCTTGGTGATACCCAGGAGCACCGGTGCACCAGCGGCGGGCTCAGAGCCATCCGCAAGCAGACCTGCATTGACGTCCCGGAAGATGAATCGGTCGGCAAGCTGGCCGGGCAGGAAGTCCGCATCGCCCGGCTCGAGAACGGTGATCTTGCGCAGCATCTGGCGCGAGATGACCTCGATATGCTTGTCGTTGATATCGACACCCTGGCTCGCATACACCTTCTGTACTTCAGCCACGATGTAGCGAAGCACCGAATTCGGCCCCCTGAGGTGCAGGAGGTCATGGGGGTTGATCGAACCTTCGGTCAACTGCTGACCCAGTTCGACGGTTCCACCATCTACGACACCTGGACGCATGCGGGCACGACGGGAGACGATGTACTCCTCCGCGTGGCCTTCGGCATCCGTGACGGTGAGCGTACGAGTCTTCTCTTCGGCTGTGATAGCCAGCGTACCGGCCACCTCGGCAAGGATCGCCTGACCCTTAGGCTTACGAGCCTCGAAGAGCTCGGTGACTCGCGGCAGACCGTGCGTGATGTCCTCACCTGCGACACCACCAGTGTGGAAGGTACGCATCGTGAGCTGGGTACCGGGCTCACCGATCGACTGCGCGGCGATGATGCCGACAGCCGTACCGATGTCGACCGGACGACCACTCGCGAGATCCCAGCCGTAACAAGCCTGGCAGATACCATGGCGCGCATGGCACGTCATGACGGTTCGAGCGGTGACCTCCGTGACGCCCGCAGCAGCGAGTTCTTCGAGTTCAGCGTCCGAAGCGAGATAGTGACCGGCATCCTTGAGGATCTCTCCCGTATCGGGAGCGACCACAGGCTCCAGCAAGCAGCGTCCCACGAGGTTGTGATCGACCGCGTCGGGGTTGTTCTCGGCGTGGATCGGGTAGACGTTGCCCTCATCCGTACCACAGTCCTGTTCGCGGACGATGACATCCTGAGCGACGTCAACGAGACGACGCGTCAGATAGCCGGAGTCAGCGGTACGAAGCGCGGTATCGGCGAGACCCTTGCGAGCACCGTGTGTCGAGACGAAGTACTCGAGAACCGTGAGGCCCTCGCGGAAGTTCGCCTTGATCGGACGGTCGAGGATGTCACCCTGCGGGTTCGCCATGAGGCCTCGCATACCAGCCAGCTGACGAATCTGCTTGATGTTACCTCGCGCACCAGAGGACGCCATCATGTAGATGGGGTTGAACTTGTCGAACGAGTCGGCCATCGCATCACCGACATCGTCGGTCACGCGGGTCCATACATCGACGATCTGACGGTGACGCTCCTCATTGGTGATGAGGCCGCGATCGTACTGAGCGAGGATCTTCTCGACCTTCTCCTCACCGCCGGCGATGATCTCGGGCTTCTCTTTGGGGATCTCTGCGTCGTAGACCGAAACGGTCACGCCGGCACGAGTCGCGTAGTGGAAGCCAAGACGCTTGATCTCATCGAGGATCCCACCCATCTGCGTCGTGGAGTACTTGCCTGAGCAATCCTCAACGATGCGGGAGACACCCTTCTTGTCGACCTCGCGGTTCACGAACTGATAGGTCTCGGGCAGCGAACGGTTGAACGTGATGCGTCCGACCGTGGTCTCGATACGCTCGCCTGCCTCGTGCTTCTCGAACTGAGCCTTGCCATTCTCGTCCAAGAACTCTTCGACCATGGGCTCGGTGAGGCGCACCTTGATCTTGGCCTGCAGATCGAGACCGGAACGGCTGTCGTATGCGAGAAGGGCTTCATCGAAGCTATAGAAGGAACGTCCCTGGCCGGGCATGTCGGGACGCTCTGCCGTGAGGTAGAACAGCCCGATGACCATGTCCTGCGACGGCACCGTCAGCGGACGACCGTGCGCAGGCGACTTGATGTTATTAGTAGAGAGCATGAGCACGCGCGCCTCGGCCTGTGCCTCAGCGGACAGAGGCAAGTGAACCGCCATCTGGTCACCGTCGAAGTCGGCGTTGAACGCAGTACACACCAGCGGGTGCAGACGAATGGCCTTACCTTCTACAAGGATCGGCTCGAACGCCTGGATTCCCAGACGGTGCAGCGTAGGTGCACGGTTGAGCAGGACGGGGTGCTCCCGAATGACCTCTTCGAGAACGTCCCAGACCACGATCTTACCGCGGTCGACCATGCGCTTCGCGCTCTTGATGTTCTGAGCGTGCTCGAGATCGACCAAGCGCTTCATGACGAAAGGCTTGAACAACTCGAGCGCCATCGCCTTAGGCAGTCCGCACTGGTGCAGCTTAAGTCCCGGGCCGACCACGATGACCGAACGGCCGGAGTAGTCGACTCGCTTTCCGAGAAGGTTCTGACGGAAACGACCCTGCTTGCCCTTGAGCATGTCGGAGAGCGACTTCAGCGGACGATTGCCCGGACCGGTGACCGGCCTGCCGCGACGACCGTTGTCGAACAGAGCGTCGACGGCCTCCTGCAGCATGCGCTTCTCATTGTTGACGATGATCTCAGGAGCGCCCAGATCCAGCAGTCTCTTGAGACGATTGTTGCGGTTGATGACCCTGCGATAGAGATCGTTGAGGTCACTCGTGGCGAAACGGCCACCGTCGAGCTGCACCATGGGGCGCAGGTCCGGCGGAATGACCGGGATCGCTTCGAGGATCATCCACTCGGCAAGGTTGTTGGAGTTCTTGAATGCAGCAACGACCTTCAGGCGCTTGATAGCCTTCTGACGCTTCTGCCCCTTGCCCTCCTTGATCTGCGTGCGCAGCTCCTCGGCGAGGGCGTTGAGGTCGATGTGGCGCAGCAGATCGCGCACAGCCTCGGCACCCATGCCTCCGCGGAAGTAGTCGCCGTAGCGAACCTTCATCTCGCGATAAAGAGTCTCATCGTTGATGAGCAGTTTGGGCGTGAGCTTCTGGAAGGTATCGAACGCTTCACCGTAGAGATGGCGCCTGTCGGCGTACTCCTCATCGATATCCTTGATGTCGCGCTCTGCTTCCTTCTCAAGCTTCTTGACCCTATCGGCCACAGGAACGTCATCGTCAACGATGTCGTCCTCTTCCGGCTCGATCTCACCCTTGGCGATGCCGACGAGGCGATCGCGCTCCTCGGAGACTGCATCGATCTCTTCGGCCTTCTCGGCGTCGAGACCCTCAAGGTCAGCGGCCATCTCGTCCTTGAGCATCGAGAGATCCGCTTCGCGATCTTCGTCATTTACCGACGTAATGATCGACGAGGCGAAGTAGAGCACCTTCTCGAGGTCCTTGGGTGCGATGTCCAGCAGGTAGCCCAAGCGACTCGGGACACCCTTGAAGTACCAGATATGGCTCACCGGTGCGGCAAGCTCGATGTGGCCCATACGATCACGGCGCACCTTGGCGCGCGTGACCTCGACACCACAGCGCTCGCACACAATGCCCTTGAAACGGACACGCTTGTACTTGCCGCAGTAACACTCCCAGTCCTTGGTGGGGCCGAAGATCTTCTCGCAGAAGAGTCCGTCCTTCTCAGGCTTGAGTGTGCGGTAGTTGATAGTCTCAGGCTTCTTGACCTCGCCACGCGACCACTGACGGATCTGCTCGGAGCTTGCGAGCCCTATGCGGAGCCTATCGAAGTTATTCACATCTACTTCGAGCAACGTTTACTCCTCCCCGTCAGTGCCGGCGTCGACGTCGAGTGCAGAGATGTCACTGGAGATGAGCTCTTCGAGCGCATCCGTGTCTTTCCCTACACCTTCACCCATATCGCCGAGATCAAGACCAAGTTCCTCGGCCGTCTTGAAGATGTCTTCTTCTTCTTCCTTGAGCTCGATCTCGCCGCCATCCTCAGAGAGGATCTCGACGTCGAGGCACAGGGACTGCATCTCCTTGACCAGGACCTTGAATGACTCAGGAATACCCGGCTCAGGGATGTTCTCGCCCTTGACGATCGCCTCGTACGCTTTGACGCGCCCAAGAACATCGTCGGACTTGATGGTGAGTATCTCTTGAAGCACATAAGCGGCACCGTACGAGTACAGAGCCCAGACTTCCATCTCACCNNACTTCACCGTCAGCATTTCCTGCAGCGTGTAAGCGGCGCCATAAGCTTCCAGTGCCCAGACTTCCATTTCTCCGAACCTCTGCCCGCCGAACTGCGCCTTACCACCGAGCGGCTGCTGGGTGATGAGCGAGTACGGTCCGGTCGAACGAGCGTGGATCTTGTCGTCGACCAAGTGCAGAAGCTTCAGGATGTAGATCTGGCCCACGGTGACCTTCTCGCGGAAGGGCTCACCGGTGCGACCGTCGAACAGCGTGACCTTTCCGGCACGACTGACCTCGGGCACGGTGGAGTTATCGGCACTCTTGCCGTAACGCTCGGCGTGCTTGAGCTTCATGTTGTGGTTCGACTTCTCCAGAACATCGGAGATCTCCGTCTCACTGGCTCCGTCGAACACCGGCGTAGCCACGTGGATCGGGCCATCTACGGCATTCTTGGGCTTCGCCTCATCGGACCAGCCGACGTGAGCGGCCCAGCCGAGATGCGTCTCGAGCAGCTGCCCGATGTTCATTCGCGACGGGACACCGAGCGGGTTGAGGATGATGTCAACAGGAGTTCCGTCGGTCAGGAACGGCATGTCCTCGACCGGCAGGATCTTTGAGATAACACCCTTGTTTCCGTGGCGACCAGCGAGCTTGTCACCCTCGGATATCTTGCGCTTCTTGGCGACGTATACACGAACGAGCTCGTTGACGCCGGGAG
Organism: Actinobacteria bacterium UBA3086; assembly: GCA_002367305.1. Taxonomy (GTDB): domain Bacteria; phylum Actinomycetota; class Coriobacteriia; order Anaerosomatales; family UBA3086; genus UBA3086. Next base: position 9,046 of record DFBG01000037.1, read on the forward strand.
AAAGATCGTCGCCGGCTTCGCGAGAGAACTTGCGAACCGCGATGACTCGACCGATCTCGCCATGCTTCACCTTGAGCGACGTGTCGCGAACCTCACGTGCCTTCTCACCGAAGATGGCGCGCAACAGGCGCTCCTCGGCGGTCAGCTCGGTCTCACCCTTGGGCGTGACCTTACCCACCAGAACGTCACCGGGGAACACCTCGGCGCCGATGCGGATGATGCCGTCCTCGTCGAGGTTGGCCAGAACATCCTCGCCGACGTTCGGTATCTCGCGGGTGATCTCCTCAGGCCCAAGCTTGGTGTCACGGGCGTCGACCTCGTACTCCCCGATGTGAATCGAGGTGAGGAGGTCCTCCTTGACCACGCGCTCGGAGAGGATGATCGCGTCCTCGTAGTTGAAGCCTTCCCAAGGCATGAACGCGACCATGAGGTTCTGACCGAGCGCAAGCTCGCCAGCCTCAGTGGACGGTCCGTCGGCAAGCACGTCGCCGGCCTCTACCTTGAAGCCCTCTGTCACCAGCGGACGATGGTTGATGCACGTTCCCTGGTTGCTGCGTGTGAACTTGGGCAGAAGGTACTCGTCGATCGAGCCATCCTTGACGCGAATGACCACCTTCTGAGAGTCCACACTCTCAACGACTCCGTCGCGACGGGCACGAATGATCTCACCCGTGTCGACCGCAGCACGATGCTCCATGCCGGTACCCACCAGCGGCGCCTTGGGGCGCGTCAGCGGTACAGCCTGGCGCTGCATGTTCGATCCCATGAGGGCGCGGTTCGCGTCGTCGTGCTCCAGGAACGGGATCAGCGCCGTAGCGACCGATACCATCTGCCGAGGAGAGACGTCCATGTAGTCGATGCGCTTGGGCTCGACATCCTCCGGCTCTCCGCCGGGGAGTCGGCACAGAACGCGCTCGTGAGCGAACTTGCCGGTCTTGGGGTCAAAGCGCTCGCTCGCCTGAGCGATGATGTAGTGCTCCTCGACATCGGCAGTCAGATAGTCGATATCGTCGGTCACCTTGCCCTTGACCACCTTGCGGTAGGGCGTCTCGATGAAACCGTAGGGGTTGATCCGCGCGAACGTCGCCAGCGAACCGATGAGTCCGATGTTGGGACCTTCAGGGGTCTCAATCGGGCACATGCGTCCATAGTGACTGGGGTGCACGTCTCGAACCTCGAAGCCTGCACGCTCACGAGACAGACCACCGGGTCCGAGAGCCGAGAGGCGACGCTTGTGCGTCAGACCGGCCACGGGGTTGGTCTGGTCCATGAACTGCGAGAGCTGCGAAGAACCGAAGAACTCCTTGATGCTCGCCACGATGGGACGAATATTGATCAGGGACTGCGGCGTGATCTCTTCGACGTCTTGCGTGGTCATACGCTCACGAACCACGCGCTCCATGCGGGCAAGACCGATCCGGAACTGGTTCTGGATCAGCTCACCGACGCTACGGATGCGACGATTGCCGAAGTGATCGATATCGTCGATGTTGTAGCCGTCTGCGCTCTCCCAGAGCTTCACGAGATAGCGGATGGCTGCAAGAATGTCCTCGTTGGTCAGCGTCGACTGCGAGTCCTCGAGCGCGAGCTCAAGCTTCTTGTTCAACTTGTAGCGTCCGACCTTCGCCAGATCGTAGCGCTGTGGGTTGAAGAAGAGACCCTCGAGCAGCGAACGAGCGGAGTCCACCGTGGGAGGCTCGCCCGGACGCAGACGCTTGTAGATCTCAATGAGCGCCTCTTCGCGCGTCTCGGTGAAGTCCTTCTCCAAGGTGTTGACGATGCACTCCGAGTTGCCGAAGAGATCCAAGATCTCCTCGTTGGTCTCAGCGATGCCGAGCGCCTTCACGAGAACGGTGACCGGCTGCTTGCGCTTGCGGTCAACACGAACGGAGACGATGTCCTTCTTGTCTGTCTCCAGCTCGAGCCATGCTCCACGAGCCGGGATGACCTTGGTCGAGAAGATCGCCTTGTCGGTGGTCTTCTCAAACTCCTGAGAGTAGTAGACACCGGGCGAACGAACGAGCTGGGACACGACGACGCGCTCAGTACCGTTGATCACAAAGGTGCCGCGGTCGGTCATGAGCGGGAAATCGCCCATGAACACCTGCTGCTCCTTGATCTCGCCGGTCTCCTCGTTGAGGAAGGCCACCTCTACGAACAGAGGGGCCTGATACGACATGTCCTTCTCTTTGCACTCCTCGACAGAGTACTTGGGATCCCCGAACTCATGTCCAGCAAAAACCACCTTAAGGTTCCCGGTGAAGTCCTGAATGGGCGAGATGTCGTCAAACGTCTCGCGCAGGCCTTCTTCCAAGAACCACTGGAAGCTCTTACGCTGGATATCGATGAGGTTCGGTACTTCGAGAATCTCGGGGATCTTTGCGAACGTGCGGCGCTGGCGATAACCTGCGCCGATGACAGGGGAACCTTGTCCGCGGGGCACCAGGCGATTCCTCCTTCAACGTGATAGCGACGGTCATTAGTCGCAAAGTATCAATATACTTTGGAAACCGTCTAGGGTCAAGACTTGAAATATTGGAAGTCGGCACAGAGGGCCGGGCCCGTAATCACAGGCTTCCGGCCACTCTGTACCCCCTCCCCATCTGCGACGCGTGAGCGCCGCTTTCGATCCTTCTTGAACGACGCTCCGTCTTAGGAAAGCTCGACGGTTGCGCCGGCCTCCTCGAGATCTGCCTTCGCCTTGTCGGCGGCGTCCTTGGCGACACCCTCGAGCACAGCCTTGGGAGCGCTGTCCACGAGCTCCTTGGCCTCTTTGAGACCAAGAGAAGTGAGTGAGCGGACGACCTTGATGACACCGATCTTCTTGTCACCGACGGCGGTGAGGACCACGTCGAACTCGGTCTTCTCCTCAGCGGCACCAGCATCAGCGGCGCCACTGGCGGCTGCGACGGCCACAGGTGCGGCTGCCGAGATACCGAATACTTCTTCCATCTCCTTGACGAGCTCAGCGAGCTCGAGTGCAGGAGCGTTCTTTACCCACTCCAGAACCTCATCCTTGGTGATGTTAGCCATCGTTCTATTCTCCTTCTTCCGGGTGCCACATCCTGTGGCGGTCAATACTTCCTATGCGGATCTCGCGAGACGAGACCGCGCTTCAAACCGCGAGATGACTACGCGGCCTCTTTCTGATCCGCAACCGCCTGGAGTGCGCGAGCGAACGCGCTTGCGGGTGCATTGGCCATGGTCATGAAACCACGGACCGGGTTGAGCAGCTGTCCCATGAACTTGGCAACAAGCTCCTCGCGTGAAGGCAGTGCAGCGATCGCCTTGACGGCAGCCTGGTCCACAACGGCGTTGTCGATGAGGCCACCCTTGATCTCAAGGGCTTTGTGAGCCTTTCCGAACTCGGTGAGAGCCTTGGCTGGAGCCACCGGATCCTCACTGATGAACACGATCGCCGTGGGGCCCACGAGATAATCATCCAGAGCGGGCATGGCGAGTTCGCGAATGGCGATCTCGGTCAGAGTGTTCTTGAAGATCTTGATCTCGCCGCCCGCCTCACGGACCTTGCCGCGCAGTTCTTGCATGTCCTTGACGGACAGTCCGCGATAGTCGGCCAGGATCAGGCCGGAGTGAGCGGTGAGCTTCTCCTTGATCTTGGCGACCACAGCAGTGTTCTGAGCATTTGGCATATACTTCCCTCCTTTCCGTCGCGTGCGTGACCCAGGTTCGGATGACTCTTCATCCGACCATGAGCGGGCCGCGCCCCGAAGGTTCGGGAATAACGCACGGCCCCCGCCTAAGTTCAGCGGAGGCCGTGGAAGTTTCCTTCACGTGTACCGCGAGCGGTACATCGGCTCCACCTCGGCTGGCGAGATATCACATCCCCTTAGACCCTGGATAGGGCACCGGCTGTCTTTGGCAGCGGTCTAACACGCATGTCATGGTGCAACGCAGGATTATGCACGGCATTGCGTCGGAACGCAAGTCCGTGCGCCGCACCTACGAGCGGCGTAGTTCGAACCTACTCCTCATTCATGAGGTCGCGCACCATGGTGGGGTCGATCTTGATGCCCGGACCCATGGTGGACGTCATGGTGATGGACTTGATATACCGCCCCTTGGAAGCGGACGGCTTGACGCGATTGATCTCGTCGAGCAGCGTGGAATAGTTGCTCACGATGGCGTCGACGTCAAAGGACGCCTTGCCGATGCCCACGTGGCAGATACCGTACTTGTCTGCACGATACTCGACCTTACCGGCCTTGAGCTCTGCAACGACTCGAGCAACGTCCATGGTGACCGTGCCGAGCTTAGGGTTGGGCATGAGACCACGAGGTCCCAGGATCTTACCGAGGCGACCCGCCTTGCCCATCTGATCCGGCGTGGCCACAGCGGCGTCGAAACCAGTGAACCCGCCCTGGATCTTGGCGACGAGATCATCAGAGCCGACAAAGTCAGCTCCGGCTTCCTCGGCCTCACGGGCCTTGTCACCCTCGGCGAACACGGCGACGCGAACGTCCTTGCCGGTGCCGTTGGGAAGCGAGATGCTGCCGCGGACCATCTGGTCGGCCTGACGGGTGTCGATGCCGAGACGGAAGTGAACCTCGATCGTCTCATCGAACTTGGCCGTCGCGCACTCCTTGGCGAGCTTGACCGCCGCGAGCGGCGAATAGAGCTTGCTGCTGTCGATCTTCTCGACCGCAGCGCGGTACTTCTTACCCTGCGCCATATCAAAAACCTCCTTGTGGTCAACGGGCGGCAGGCGCCCTCCCACACAGTTGCGATCGGATCACCCGATCGCACAGAACGTTACAGCCGAGGATCTAGCCCTCGACGGTGAAGCCCATCGAACGTGCGGTGCCGGCGATGATACGCATCGCAGCATCGATGTCGTTCGCATTGAGGTCAGGCATCTTGGTCTCCGCGATCTCGCGAACCTGCGCACTGGTGACAGAGGCCACCTTGTTGCGGTTGGGCTCGCCGGAACCGGACTCGACACCAGCAGCCTGCTTGAGAAGCACAGCGGCGGGAGGCGTCTTGGTGATGAAGTCGAAGCTACGATCTTCGTAGACCGAGATCTCGACCGGGATGATGGTACCCATCTGGTCCTGCGTCGCGGCGTTGAACGCCTGGCAGAACTGCATGATGTTGACCTGGTGCTGACCCAGTGCAGGACCGACCGGCGGAGCCGGGTTCGCCTGACCAGCAGGGATCTGCAGCTTGATGAAACCAACGACCTTCTTGGCCATGTGTGATGTCACGTCCTCTATACCTGCACCGGATCACGCCGGTGCGTTATCTGACAACAGTTCACATCGCCTAAACGAGAAGCTCCGAAGGGCATCACTCCTTCGGCGCGTAGGCCGATGTACGTTCTAAAGTTTCGCGACCTGATCGAACCCGAGCTCGACCGGTGTCTCGCGCCCAAAGATCGAGACCATGACCTTGACCTTGGTCTGGTCAACGTTGACCTCAGAGATGACACCATCGAACTCTGCGAGCGGGCCGTGTGTAACCTTGACGGACATACCCTCGACGAAGTCAGTCGATGTCTTGGGCTTGGCTCCGGCACGAGCACGCTGCGCGATACGCTCGAACTCGGCACGCGACAACGGAACCGGCTTAGCTTGCGATCCAACGAAGCCCGTTACTCCGGGAGTATTGCGCACGACGTACCAAGAATCCTCATCCAGCTCCATGTGAGCCAGAATGTAACCGGGAAACACTTTCTTCTCGCTTGTAACCCTGCGGCCACCGGCCTTGAGGTCAGTCACGGTCTCTTTGGGAATGAGAACCTCGAAGATCTTGTCCTGCATACCCATGGACTCGATTCGATGCTCGAGATTCGTCTTAACCTTGTTCTCGTAGCCCGAATATGTATGGATCACATACCACCTGCGCGCCATGTGATTACCCGCCAATCTGGCTGATCCAGGTGACCAAACCCAGAGAAGCAGAGTCGACTGCGAAGATGAAGGCGATGAACACTATGAGTGTGACGATCACGACGAGGCTGGAGTTGACCACCTCGGGACGGGTCGGCCACACAACGCGCCGCATTTCTGCACGCACATCACTGAAGTACCGCAGCATGCGCGCCAGCGGATTGAGTTTCTGTGCTTTGTGAGCCTTGGCCATCTCTCATCCATCCTGTCACGCCGTCGAGATCGACGGCTATTCATTCTATCGCCAGAGCACGCAAGCCCATAGCGATCTGAAGTCTCTGGCAGGCCAGGAGGGGCTCGAACCCCCAACATCCGGTTTTGGAGACCGGCGCTCTACCAATTGGAGCTACTGGCCTGCGTCATACCCAGTCTGCCCGAGGAACTAGCGAGTCTCCTTGTGCAGCGTGTGGGTCTTACACCACTTGCAGTACTTCTTGAACTCGATACGTTCTGGGTTGTTCTGCTTGTTCTTCTTCGTAGTATAGTTCCGGCGCTTGCACTCAGTGCAGGCCAGAGTAACGAGCGTTCTCATGCGTCCTCCTAATTTAACCGCGCTCAAACCCTCGGGGGGTGTGCAGGCGCGGTAGGGTACTCTAGCACCCCGTTTTCCGCACTGTCAAACGGCCTTGAGGTCAAGCGGCAACGGGGCCCGGCGGACGCCGGGCCCCGTTCATTGCACGTGAAAACTAAACTACTTCAAGATCTTCGTGACACGA
>DFBG01000090.1:0-6850 GCA_002367305.1 Actinobacteria bacterium UBA3086
AGACTATCTCGACAAAAACCCCGGCGGATACTGCCATATCGGCTTGGATCTCTTCCAAAAGGCGGCAGATGCGGTGCCCGATGCATCGCAGTTGCCAGCCGCCTCAGATGTGGAGCTCTGAGTTCCTGATCAGAATTCGTATTTGGGTCTATCCCACTCGTACTGATAAACTGTCCCTTGCGCGAATTGTGATATCTCCGTGTGCGCCAACCGTTTCGAGTTCTGCGGCTCGAGAGAATACGGTAGTGCGCGTCACTCTTTGAGCCGCAAGGCAGCCCTGGCAAAGGAGCAGTATTGATCAAGCTCACAGGCGTGAGTAAACATTTCGGGAGCCATCAGGCCCTCAAGAATATCGATCTCGAAGTTCCCGCCGGGCAGAAGCTCGTGGTCATCGGCCCTTCGGGTTCGGGGAAATCGACGCTCATCCGTTGTATGAACATGCTGGAGAAGCCCAGTGCCGGTCAGGTCATCGTCGACGGTGTGGATCTCACCGCGCATCGCGCTCCTATCGCCAAGGTCAGGCAGTCGGTGGCGATGGTCTTTCAGCAGTTCAACCTCTATCCCCACAAGACCGTTCTCGAGAACCTCACTCTGGCTCCGATCGTCGTACGCGGCGTTTCCAAGGACGAGGCTACGGAAACGGCACTCCAGTATCTGGAGCGCGTGGGTTTGAGCGAGAAGAAGGACAAGTATCCGGCGCAGCTATCCGGTGGCCAGCAGCAGCGTGTTGCCATCGCACGTGCGCTCAACATGCATCCCAAGATCATGCTCTTCGACGAGCCGACCTCTGCGCTCGATCCGGAGATGATCCAGGAAGTGCTCGAGGTCATCGTCGGTCTCGCGGACAGCGGCATCACCATGGTCGTTGTCACGCATGAGATGGGCTTCGCCAAGGAAGCTGCGGACCGCGTGATCTTCATTGATGAAGGCGAAATCCTCGAGGATGGCACCCCTATCCACTTCTTCGAGAACCCGCAGCACGATCGTACAAAGCTGTTCCTGAGTAAGATCCTGCGCTAAACTGCGCTCTCCATTCTGGTTGGTCGAGATCAACCGATCTCTTCTGCATTGGTACCACTGTCAGCACGACTAAGTATCCCGGGATGCCCCGGGGAGAGGGAGGTAGCATGAAGAAGTCAGCATTTCTATTGGTTCTTGCGCTCATGCTCGCACTGAGCGCCGTCACGCTCGTCGGATGCGGTTCTGACGATGCCGATGACACCGATGCCGACACCGGCACCGAGGCTGTAAGCGATCTGCCGGCCGGAGTTCAGGCCATCGCAGACGAGGGTGAGCTGCGCGTGGGCGTTAAGGCCGACGTACCCAACTTCGGTTTGCAGGATGCCGCATCTGGTGATTTCTCCGGCATGGAGATCGATCTGGCGTACGAACTGGCCGAGCGTATGGGCCTCAGCATGGACGACGTGAAGTTCGAGGCCGTCACGGCCAAGACTCGCGGTCCGCTGCTGGACAACGGCCAGCTCGACGTGGTCATCGCAACCTTCACTGTCAAGCCCGAGCGTCTTGAGCAGTGGAACTTCTCCGACACGTACTACCAGGACGAGGTTGGTCTGCTCGTGAAGACCGATTCCGGCATTGAGGGTCTCGCTGACCTCGACGGCAAGTCCATTGGTGTCGCTCAGGGTGCCACGACTCGTGACGCAGTTCTCGTTGAGACGGATGCCGCAGGCATCTCCGTCGAGTTCTTCGAGTTCGCCACCTACCCTGAGATCAACGCAGCTCTCGAGTCCGGTCGTGTCGACGCATTCTCCGTCGACAAGTCCATCCTCTCGGGCTATCTCACCGAGGATTCCATGATCCTGGACGACGGCTTCTCGCCGCAGGACTACGGTATCGCCACCAAGCTGGGCTCCGATGATCTCACCACCTTCATCAACGATATGCTCGACGAGATGGTGGAGAGCGGCGATATGGATACGCTGCTCGCGAAGTGGAACCTCAAGTAATTCTTGTTGACTGGAACGAAAGTGGACCATGTCTGAATTTTTCGCGAGCATAGGCTTTCTCCAGGAGGGACCGTTCGCGGTCCCCCGCTGGGAAGCGCTGTTCGAGAAAGGCATGGACACGCTCTGGCAAGGAGCGGCCACTACATTGCTGGTGGCGTCCCTGGGACTGGCGCTTGCGCTGGTCCTAGGGATCGTCATCGGCGTGATGTCTGCCTCGCACTGGCGGATCCCGCGCGCCTTCGCACGGGGATATGTTGAGTTCTTTCAAAACACGCCGCTGCTGATCCAAGTTTTTATGCTCTACAACGCGTTGCCGCTTCTGTTCGAGGGTCTGTTCCTGCCCGTGGTCACCATCGGCATTCTGGGCGTCGGCATGTACCACGGCGCCTACATCGCCGAGGTCGTTCGCGCTGGCATTCAGTCCATCGGGCGCGGTCAGCTCGAGGCGGCGCTGTCGCAAGGATTCGGCTACGTGGGCGCCATGCGCTACATCGTGGTTCCGCAGGCGATGAGGATCGTTCTACCGCCCATGACCAACCAGGCGGTCAGTCTGATCAAGAACACCTCCGTCATCGCGATCATCGCAGGAGGAGACCTCATGTATGCCGGTGACTCGTTCGCCGGTCGTTTCGGCCACTATGGCCCGACATATGTGATGGTCGGACTCATCTACTTCCTGATGTGCTTCCCGCTCGCCATCCTGGCCCGGCGCCTCGAAGAACGATTGAGGGCTGACTGATGGATGCATTCATGAGTAGCCCCGTCATGGACATGTTGACCGACTCGTTGCTCTGGCTGGGCCTTGGTCGCGGTCTGATCCTCACGCTGGAGGTTGCCGTTCTGGCGATCGTGCTTAGCTTCGTTTTCGGGACGATCCTTGGCGCAATGCGGTATTCCAGATTGCCTGTCATCAGTCATGTGGCGGGTATGTATGTCGAGATCATCCGCAATCTGCCCGTGCTCTTGTTGATCCTCACGAGCTATTTCGTACTTGGTCTGCCGGCCATGTGGGCCGCTACCATCGGTCTCACCATCTATACCTCAGCAATTATCGCCGAGGTCATCCGTGGCGGCCTGAACTCAGTGCCCAAGGGTCAGTGGGAGGCCGCGCGTTCGCAGGGCTTCTCGTTCCTGCAGTCCATGCGCCACGTCGTGCTTCCGCCGGCAGTGGTGAAGATGATCCCGCCGATCGTGTCTCAGTTCATCACCGTCATCAAGGACTCGTCGTTCGCCATGGCGATCGGCGCCTACGAGCTGATGTTCAAGGGGACGATTCTTGCGGCGACGTTCTGGAAGCCCGAACAGATCATCACCATCTACATCGTGATATCGCTCATCTACTTCACGATCAACTTCGCCATCTCGACGTTTGCGCGTCGGATACAGGCCAAGTTGTCGGTGGGTCGGGGTTCCATCGGCGCGTAGATCGAGGACGGCGCCCAACGAGGCGGCCACCTTTGAATCCGCGAGACCTAGACTTCGATCGCTGTTGCGGTCGCATCCACACCAGCAGTCTGCCCGGCGCTTGCGAGCGCATCCGCCCAGTCCGCATCGGCTAGAGTCGGCGGGATGGCAATGGTGCCTGTCATGGAGAATAGTGGAGTATCGCTCATGGGCGCGTCCGTGGTGCTCGTCTCGACCGACTCGATCGTGATGCCCAGACGAGCCAGGCCCTGCGAAAGTCTCCCTATGTTGGTGGCCAGACTAGCTGCGGCTGGTGATCTCGATCAGGTGATAGCCGAACTGCGTCTGCACCGGACCGTGTACCACGCCGACTTCGTCACGGAAGACGACTTCGTCGAACTCGCGCACCATCTGGCCGGGGGAGAACTCGCCCAGTGCTCCGCCGTCACGCTTGGACGGGCAACTGGAGTACTTCTTGGCCATGTCGCCGAAGTCGGCGCCGTCGGCGATCTCCTGCTTGGCCCTGTTGGCTTCCTCGGCGGTGCTCACGAGGATGTGTCGCGCGGAGGCTCTGCTCATGATGTGGGATTCCCTTCGGTCTCGGTCGCACTGGCGATCGAACGGTCGGCAATGGGTATGTATTCGCGTCGTGGGGCGACGCTCCGGTACGCGGGACGTATGATCTTGCTGCCGTTGGCAATCTCCTCGATACGATGCGAGCACCAGCCCACGATGCGAGCCACGGCGAATAGGGGCGTGAACATCTCGGGCGGGATATTGAGCAGTCGGTAGACGAGCCCGGAGTAGAAGTCCACGTTCGCGCTGACGCCCTTATAGACCTTGCGCTTGGCGCCGATCGCCTCGGCCGCGAGCTGTTCCACTTTGTTGTAGAGCTGGAACTCGTCCTGCATGCCCTTCTCGGCTGCGAGTGCGCCGGCATAGCTCCGCAGAATCTCAGTGCGAGGATCGGATATCGAGTAGACAGGATGTCCCATGCCGTAGATGAGGCCGGCTCCATCGAACGCCTGCTTGTCCAGAAGCTTCGCGAGATACGCCCTGATCTGGTCGTCGTTCTCCCAGTCGGTGACGTGCGTCTTGAGGTCCTCGAACATCTCCGTGACCTTGAGGTTCGCTCCGCCGTGACGAGGCCCCTTGAGCGAGCAGAGCGATGCGGTCGTGCTGGAGTAGGTGTCTGTCCCCGTGGATGAGACCACGTGTGTGGTGAACGATGAGTTATTGCCGCCGCCGTGCTCGGCCTGCAGAACCAGAGTGAGATCGAGGAGCGCGGCTTCCAGCGGCGTGTAGCGGTTATCGGGCCGCAGCATATACAGGAGGTTCTGCGCCGTGGAGAGCTCAGGCAGTGGCCGATGGATGAACAGGCTCCGACCCCGGAACTGGTGCGCGCTCGCCTGGTAGGCGTAGACGGCGAGAGTGGGCATCGCAGCGATCAGTTTCAGGCTCTGGCGCAGCACGTTGGAGATCGAGGTGTCATCGGGGTTCTCGTCGAGCACATAGAGTCCGAGGATGCTGCGCGTGAGTCCGTTCATGGTGTTCGGGCTGGGATTGCGGAGGATCGCGTCGCGCACGAAGTACTTGGGCAGAACCCGATCCACTCCCAGGCGGCGCTGGAAGACTTCAAGTTCGTCGGCTGAGGGAAGCTCGCCAAAGAGGAGCAGGTAGCAAGTCTCCTCGAAACCGAATCGTTTCTCGGAAACGAAGCCGTCCACGAGGTCGGCGACGAAGATGCCGCGATAGGCGAGGCGCCCCGGTACGCGTTCCGGCGGGTCGCTGTTGGGCGTGAAGCCGACGACCTCACCGATACTGGTGAGACCGGCCAACACGCCCTTGCCTGAGACGTCGCGAAGACCACGCTTGACGTCGTGCTTGGCGAACAAGTCGGGGTCAACGATGCTGCTCTCGGAGGCCATGTTGGCCCATCTCAAGAGGTTCGTTTCTGCTTCGATGCGCTGTTTTGAGGTCTGTTTCAAATCCAGGGTACTTTCTCACGATGGTGTATCAGGGGTGCACAAAGATTCTTCCCCATGTGGGGAGATTAGCTTCGCGGCAGACCCCTATTCTGCCACATATGGGGCTCTGAACGAATTCGGGGGTCGTTCGGAGCCACCGATGAGGCTATATATCGCTCGCGGAATCCGCTTCCCCGCGCTGTCGGATGATCCGGCTCTCTTGGTATTCGTCATACTCCTTGAGCAGTTCATCGAGCTCGGTGTAGTTGTTCACTTTGTTGGCGCGAAGGCGCAGATGTGTCGCTCCAGGCATGCCCGACATGTACCAGGCGATGTGCTTGCGCATGCGCACGAATGCGCGCTCGCCGCCGAACTCGATCAGAGCTGCCGCGTGCTCACGAGCCATGGCGATACGCATTGCGGTGGTGGGTGGGTCGATCTCCTCGCCTGTGTCGAGGAGGGCGCGAGCCTGTTGGAATATCCAGGGGTTTCCCTGAGCACCGCGGGCGATCATTACCGCGTCAACTCCCGTCCGTTCGAACATCGCCACCGCATCGCCCGCCGAGAACACGTCACCGCTGCCGATCACGGGAATGGACACTGCATCGTTCACCCGGGCGATGATGTCCCAATCGGCCTTGCCGCGGTAGAACTGCGCCCGCGTGCGACCGTGCACCGCGATCGCGGCTGCTCCGGCGGCCTCCATGGTGCGGGCGAACTCGACGGCGTTCACCTCACTGGGGTTCCAGCCCGCGCGGAACTTCACGGTGATGGGCACGGGGCATGCCCCAACCATGGTCGACACGATCTCCGCTGCGAGTTCGGGCGTGCGCATGAGTGCGCTGCCCTCGCCTTTGGAGGTCACCTTGGTGACGGGGCAACCCATGTTGATATCGATGAGCGCCACGTCCTGCCCGTGCTTATCTGCGAGCGCGGCTGCCTGCTCCGCCATCATCGTCGGCTCGTTGCCAAAGACCTGGATCGCACAGGGAGTCTCCAGCGGGGACAGGGTCAGCAGCGCCTGGGTGATGCGCGAATCCGGATTGTAGTGCAGCCCCTTGGTGCTCACCATCTCGGTGTAGGTGAGGCCCGCGCCCATACGCTTGCAGATGGCGCGGAAAGGGGCTTCGGTGATTCCCGCCATGGGGCCTAAGAGCACATTGCCTGCGGCGAGAATGGAGCGGACGGTGTCGGCGTGAGTGCTCATGCGCCCAGGCCCATGAGCACGATGGCCACTGCGCCCATGGCAAGGGCCAGCACGCCGTAGCGGTTGAGCCGCTCGCGCCAGATGAAAGCCGCGGCCAGAGCTGTCGCCAGGATCACACCTACATTGTTGGAGGGGTAGACCACGATCGCGTCGAGTTGGCTCAGCGCTCCCAAGAGGAACAGCGAGCAGAGGATATTGGGGACTCCAAGGATCATTCCTCGGCGGAACGTGGGTGCGTGGAACGGTGTGCGTCGCACCAGCATGATCGTGGCGGAGTACAGGAACGAAAACCCGAAGATACAGAG
>DFBG01000090.1:6920-10208 GCA_002367305.1 Actinobacteria bacterium UBA3086
GCCGATGCCCACGAGAAGGATGGCGAGGTAGACGTATGCGATCGCCTCATGATGTTCGCCTTTGGTCGTTCTCAGAGACAGGTAGAACAGCGCCAGTGTGACGAAGGTCAGCGCCAGTCCGGCGAGCTGGAATCCAGTGGGAGCCTCATGGTAGAGCACCATCGAGAGAAGGACGGGGATCACGAGCGATAGCCGAGAGGCGACAGTTGCAAGCGCGGTGCCCGCAATACCGATCGCTTTGGCGAAGATGAAGAAGGTGAACACGAACCCCAGCGCGAGGATGGCGCCCAGAGCGACTGTTTCGAGTGAGAACGTGCGGGAGCTGTTGGCCAGAAGCATGATTGCGCCCAGAACGGTGGCCATGAGGTAGTTCCCGGCCAAGAGTACGATCGGGTGCCCGCCCTCGACGTCGTTCACCTTGAGCATGAGCGCGACGGAGGTGGATGCGGCTATGGCGAGGAGCAGGTACAGCACGGGATATCGCTTCTCTTTCACTGTGGCAGCGTGGGTGTTCGACCGTGATTATGGGCGACTGTGCTGGAGAATCATAGGCTCGCGTGGTGTACTTGTGGCTGGCGATACGTGTTCGCGGCTACGGTGAGACGCGGCGAGCGCAGGCTACTGAGCGGAGAGTGGGTCATGGGCCGACATATCGTGTGTCCGGGATGCGGAGAAGCCGAGGAGCTCATGGGTTCTCAGTCGCCCGAGGGCATCCGTATCCGTTGCGAGAAATGCGAGACCGAGTGGCTGCGCGACGCGGAGCCGGAGCGGTGCGCCACCTGCGGCGGCACCGAGGTCGTGCAGCGCCAGCGCGCGCTCACCCAGTTCTCTCGCGGAAGCCAGCTCTCCATCGTCGGTTTCACTGCGGTGCCTCTGTGCCGTGTGTGCGACGCCGAGATGCTCGCGTGGGCGCACGCAGGACGTGCAGTGCCGTTCAACTACCGTCCTGCCGCGCTCGATCCCGAGGCCGCCAAGGAGCGCGAGAAGCAGGACGGCGACGACGTGATCATCACGCCATAGGCAAGGAGTGAGAGCACCGAGTTGCGCACTTGGCAATCGGGAACAGGATCCCGACAGTTAGCTCTCCATCGGGCCGTCGAAGAAGTCGACGACACCCGTCTCAAGCGAGTATTCCGCGCCGACCACGATCAGACCTTCCTTCTCGCGGAGCCGCTCCAAGACATCCGAGCCGTAGCGCAGGTGATCGGTTGAGACGCGTACATTCGCGCGAGTCGCATCCCGCACCAGCGTGTCGTGGTCATGTTCGCCGCCAGAGGTCATGAGTCCCTCGACCGAGGGGCGCACGCGTCCCACGATCGAGTGCAGTTTGCGGGACTGCTCGGCGGTGGGCTTTCTGAGTTCTTCGATCGTCGCCTCGATCGCGCCGCACTGGGTGTGTCCCAAGACAACAACGAGGCGCACGTCGAACTTTTCGGCGGCGAACTCAACGCTGTCCGCCTGCGATGCGGCCACGATATTGCCGGCTACGCGAATGACGAACAGGTCGCCCACGCCCTGGTCGAACACGAGCTCCACGGGCACACGTGAGTCGGAGCACCCAAGAATCACAGCGAAGGGTGCCTGACCCGCCACGAGCTCACTTCGGTGCGCCTCGCTCGGCAGGGTATGAGTGCTGGGGGCGCCGGAAGCGAAACGGAGGTTGCCCTCCTTGAGTCGTTCAAGTGCTTCACGTGCTGGAATCATAGGGTGAGATCCTTATCCTTCGAGCGTGACGGCGGTTCCGTATGCGATGACCTCTGCAGCGTTGGCCATGACCATTGAGGTGCCGAAACGCATACCGATCACGGCGTTCGCTCCTTTTGCTTCAGCCTCTTCTATCATGCGAGAAAGGGCCTGTTCGCGCGCTTCGGCCATCATCTTGGTGTACTCGGGGATCTCACCGCCGACGAGGCCGCGGAATGAGGCGGTGATGTCCTTGCCGACGTGACGGGCCCGGATGGTGCTGCCTTTGACCATCCCGATCGTGTTTGAGATCCTCTTGCCTTGAACTTCGTCCACGGTCGTCACGATCATCGTTGGACCTCCTTGAATTCATCGGCATGTTCGCGCGTGAGGCGATCCCTCAGCACGACAGCGATCATCACCACTACTCCCAGAACGACTGCTGCAGTGGCCACGCGTACCCACAAGGGGACATCGTCGGCCACGAGGAACTCCCAGAGGCCCCAGCCGGTCACTGCCAGGGTTCCCGCACCGATGAGCCCCCATGCGAGCTTCTGCATCACCGTCGTCTCCCTAGCTGCCAGTTGAATCGGTTGCCTCAACGATATCAGAGGCCTGAGGCTGTTCATTCCCCAGAGCGGGCGCTGCGAGCTTGCTCGCGTACTCGCGCACGTCCGTTGGCCACTTCTGAATGAGTGCTTCGAACGACGCGGTATCGCGCGCGTACAGGGCCCGCATGGCCTCTTCGTACCCGACCTCATTGCCGGCGATGGCTGAGATGAACCCATGTGTGGCGCCTTGCGAGCGAGCGATGCGCTCCTTGCCGGCGTTGTCGCGGCGTGCTTGTTCGACGAGTTTGCGCAGCGCCACCGAGGCCCCGCCTGGCTGCGCTTTGAGCCAGTCCCAATGCCGAGGAAGGAGTGTGACCTCTTTCCCTACCACGCCCAGCCTGGGTCGACCCGGACCGCGGGGGCGAGCCTTGTCGGAGTCCGCGTCCTCCGTGGTCGATGCAGCAGTCGTCGGCGCTGCCGCGCGAAGATCGAGATCCACTTGGACTCCCGTGGCATTGTCGAACACGAGAACGGTGCGCTCGTCACGTGAAGCGAGGAGCGCTTTCACCGCAGCGGTGACGTGGTCTCGGTCTCCCGTGGTGACTCGCGTGGTGTCAGCGAATACGGTGTAGGCCTTATCGGCGTTCATGGGTATTCCTCTCACTGATGGTAGTGAGGGGGATTATACCCGGGTAAAATCTATCGAGTCAATATTACCAAGGTAAAATTCGCTCGAGGCCAGGATTCACACCTCGGGTCCGCGATATCGCCGATAGAATCGCGTGAATGTCGTCTTTGAGAGTACGAACCGAACGCCGGGGATCGTCAGCCCGATCCAGAGCAACATGTATGCGATCCAGACGGAACCCACCGTCCAGGCGTAGCCCGAAAGGGCATCGATCAAGCTTCGCGCGAAACCGGCTGGCATGTCCATTGCGTCGAGTGCTGCGCCTGCAGCGAGAGCGCCGATTGGCAGGCCAGTCATCCAGATGTAGAGCACCATCCAGGACTGGCCTCCCTGGATCGCGTTGGTCGGGCAGTTGGACATGCAACG
>DFBG01000050.1:0-3620 GCA_002367305.1 Actinobacteria bacterium UBA3086
GCACTCAGGCCCTCCGGACCCGCCAGGTAGAGTGGGCGCTGGAGCGCTGTCGCGAGCGGTGCAGCGGCGAGTGCATCCGGGAACGAAAGGCCGGTGGCCACGAACGCCGTGCCGTCGAAGGCATCAGCATCGCGAATCGCTCGCCGAGCGATGATCTGGATGGTGGTGTAGCGGTCGGCGCCCCAGAAGCGCTCGAGGTTCGCCGTGGGAACGACAAGCTCGCGTATCTGGGCCTCGACGTCCTCGGATACCACCGACGTACCGCCGAGCACGAACACGTGCGAGGGATCGAGACGCACGATCTCTGCCGCCACCGCATCGGGCAGCACGTCTGCTGGAGTGAGCAGCACCGGGGCGTCGTAGACACCAGCAAGGGCCGCCCCGCCGAGCGCATCGGGCCAGTTGGAGCCGGTGGCGATGATGACGGCATTCGATCCTGTCGGGTAGCTCTTGATCGATGCCTCGACCGCCGTATCGTACCGACTGGCGCCGGCCACTTCGATGTAAGCGGTCGCCGAAGCGCTAATGCGCACGTCATGCGTCGCATGCGCACTCTCGTTGCCTGCCTCATCGACAGCCCAGTAGGTCACTGTGTGATCGCCGACCGTGTCGATGCGAATCGTGTCGGCAGCCTGGGGTGCTCCCCCGTCAAGCGCGAGCATGATGATGTCGACGCCGGAGAGCGCATCGGTCGCGCTCACGGTGTAGGTGATCGCATCGATTGCCGCAGTAGCGGTCGGTGTGATGGATACGACGGGGGCGGTGTTGTCGATGCGAACGATCTCACTGTTCGGGATCTCCATGTTGCCGACCGCATCAGTTGCGTAGTACTCGACCGTATTCGTGCCTTCGGCGGAGACGGTGAAGGTCAGCCTGTCACGTGCTATAGAGGTCGGAGCCATACTGACGGACGGCCTGGTGATAATCGCACTCATGGTCCACACACCCGCATGGGAGTCGGTGGCGGTGAGGACCACATCGACCGGACCTTGCTGCCATTCCGAGTCGATATCCGAGACACTCACGGGTGCCTCGTTATCGATGCGGAGCGTGGCACGGCCTGTCGGACCGACGTTTCCTAGCGAGTCGATGCCGTAGTACTCGAGCTCGTGCAGTCCGTTGCCAGTAACCTCGAAGCTCGCGTTGGTCGCAAGCTCGATCCCGCCGTCGATCGTGTAACGGAACGTGGACGAGTCGGCTCCTGCGTCAGCCTCTGTGAGGGTGACGGTCACCGGACCCGTCTGCCAGTCGGGTGTCGAGTCGTCGGTGACGACGGGCCCTGAGCGGTCAATGCGCACGAGCGCGCTCTTGGCCTCTTCGGTGTTGCCGGCCAGATCGACCGACCAGTAGACGACGTCATGCGAACCTTCACCGGAAACGGCGAACGGACCTGCGTAGGTCTGGCGCGGGCCGCTGTCGATCACGTAGAAGGTGTCTGCGACACCGGAGAGCGCGTCAGTGGCGGCGAGCGTCACAGTCGCGTCACCGGAGACCCACTCGACTGGTGCATCGTCGCCCGTGACCGGCGCGGTGTTATCCACCAGCAGAGTGACCGTCTCGACGTTCGAGGTGTTGCCCGCGGCGTCCTCGGCATACATCTCCACGGTTGTGGTGCCCTCGGTGCTGGTGGTGTACGTGTACACATCGCCGAACACAGCTGTGTACGGGGCACCATTGACCGAGGACCAGATGCGATAGACGTAGCTGTATAGGTCGTTGCCCGTGGCACCAGCGAGCGCAGTTCCCGATGCCCAGCCGGTGGCCGGCAATCGGTATGTGCCGATGGCAGGGGCGCTCTTGTCTATATAGATGCTCTCGGCCTGCTTGAACTCCTCGACATTGCCCACGTTGTCGACCGACCAGTACGTGATGTCGGTGATATCCTGCGCCGATACTACGAACGGACCGGTGTAGGTCTGCTTGGGCATGTCGTTCACGCGGTAGTAAGTGACCGCGATGCCGGAGCCGATGTCACTCGGAGTGAGCGTCACAGTCACATCACTACTCTGCCATCCAGTCGCCACGACATCGTCAGTGGTGTCCGGCGCGAACGTGTCGATGCCGACAGTGGCCACCGCCGACGCGGAGATGTTGCCCACCATGTCACGCGCGGCGTACTCGAACGCGGTGACGCCGTTGTTGACCACAAGGAACTCGAAGTGGTCGCCCGGAACCGTCTCGGCGACAACGGGACCGATCACAGGTGTCATGGTCACGTCGATACTCGTGACGCCGGATCCGGGACCGTCGTCGGCATTGACCTCAAAGGGATAGCTGTAGCTCACCCAACTCGCTGGCGCGTTGTCGTCGGCAGTGGGAGCCTGTGTATCGATGATGTAGGGACCTCGGTGAACGGTGCTCGTCCAGTTGCCGACGGCATCGCCCGTGCGGAGGTGCACGTACCATTCGCCGTCCGAGAGAGGACCGCTCGTCACGCTCGTGACGCCGGATGTCGCGTTGGCCGACGGCGCGGGTAGATCGAATGCGTTCTGCGTGAACCAGTAGGAGTATCCGGCCACACCAGAAAGCGCGTCGGTGGCACCGAACAGGCCCACGGTGATCTGATCCAGCGACGAGGCTACCCCAAATATATGGCTGTCATCGATCAGGATCGGATCGGTTGGTTTGCTCGTGTCTATGCGGACCGTTGCCGGGCTCGCCCACGCACTGTTGCCCGCATGATCGAATGCCTGTGCAGTTACCAGTTGGGCGCCTTCGGCAGAGATCTGGAACGGACCGGTGTATGTGGTGGGACCGGCTCCGCCGACCCAGTAAAGGACCTCATCGATGCCGAGAAGATCAGCCGATGCGTTGATCGTGACGGTCACCGGCGTGTTCGACCAGTCCGAGTCCGCGACAATGGAGACATCCGGAGGGGTCGTATCCATGAGCACGTCGCAGAATGCAAGCGCGCTCCGGTTGCCCAGGGTATCCACAGCGGAGTACTCGATCGTATTGAGGCCCAGCTCGTCGATCACAAGTTGGGCGGTGTCGCCCGCAACGCTCGCGGTCGTCGTGCCCGAGAACGGTGCGTACCAGGTCATATCGATGGATGCCACGCCCGAAACCATATCGTCCGCTTCGAACGTGACCGTGACGGGAGCGGTCTGCCATCCGACAGGTGCGTCATGGGTCACAACCGGCGGGTCGGGGTCGACGGTGACATCGAGTGTGTCAGCCGAAACCTCTCCAAGTCCGTCGATCGCCCAGTAGGTGATCGTGTGCTCTCCAGGCGCACTCACCACGAACGGCATCGTGTAGATATTGGGCACGCTGGAGTCGATGCGGTAGTACACACCGTCAACGCCGAACGAGCTCGTCGCGATGACGGTAACGGTTATGTCGGAGGAGGATATCGGACCGGGATCGGGAATGGCCGCGATGTCCGGACCCCTTGAGATAATGAAGGGGCCGGCGTGTAGGGTGTTCGTCCAATTGCCAGCCGCGTCGGCGGTACGCAGGTTGAAGTACCAGTTACCTCCGCTAAGCTCAGGACTGGTTGTCTCAAGCACGCTTGCACCTGCATCCACGAGCGCATCCGGCGTCTCAGTCGCGCCAAGGCTCCATGAGAACGAGTATCCCGTCACGTCCGAGACAGTATCGGTCGCATCGTCGGACCA
>DFBG01000050.1:3672-7420 GCA_002367305.1 Actinobacteria bacterium UBA3086
GGCGTGAGGTCGGTGACTGTGACCGACTGGGTCTCCTCGGCGGTCTTGGGCTGGGTATCCGTAGCCGTCCAAGTGACAACGGTCTCCCCGAGAGGTAGCGGGTCAGGGGCGTCGTTCACCAGGCTGACCGAGAGCCCTTCCGGACTGAAGGCCGACACACTCGGGATGGCCCCGGTGTATCCACCGTAGGTGTTGCCTTCGAGTGTGGCGGGCGCGGTGGAGATGGTCGGCGGCAGGCCCTCGACGATCACCGCGGCGGTCACACTCACATCGTCGACTGTGACGGTGATCTCCCCGGACCCCAGAACGAGACCGGCCTGGAACGTGCTCGTGGCACTACCGGATGCAAGCGGATTCACGCCGGGCACCATACTCCCCAGCGTGGAGGCGAACGTCGCCGGCAGGGTCTCGGGCACAGAGTGCACCACGAAGTCTTCATCCAACCCGATGATGGTCGCGGTCACATCGAGACTCTCACCCTTGATGACGCTGGGGAACTCAACGCTCAACTCAAGGGTCAACCAGTCTTCATAGATGATGTCGCCCGCTACCTCGGTATTGCCGACCCCAGGGTCGCTGTTGGTGTTCCACCAGTTGTACTTCGCTGTGAACGGGGCGAGCATGGAGTAAGCACCGTCGGCTTCATCGGCGACGTTGTTGAGCACACGGTTGTCGCTCATGACGATTCCGCCGCCGCCAAAGATCGCACCGCCGCGGTCCAGGCCGTGCAGGTCGGTGCTCGTCGCCACATTGCTCTCAAAGGTGCTCAGCGTGATCGTGGCGCCAAGACTACCGGGGCCGACGTACAGTGCTCCGCCCTGACCGGCCGTCACGTCCATTCCGTGGGACATGTTGCCCGAGAAGCGCGACGACTCCACATACAGGCCACCGGAACCGGTGTCCGAGAGGAATACCGCGCCACCCGCGCCACCCATAGCCGTGTTCGTGGTGATAACGCTCGACTCGATGCGCAGCGAGGAGTTCCGGCCGGCGCTGATCGCGCCACCGGAATTGGTCGTCGCCGTGGCATCGGCCGAGCAGGTGTTCATCGTCAGGATGCACGAGTCGATCGTGAGGCTGTCCAGCGTTCCGTCGGCGCTTCCTCCCATGAGCACGGCGCCGCCGCCGAAGCCGTCCTCACCTGCGTGTCCATCGCGAAGGGTGATCCCGCGGAGCGACAGGGCGACGTTGCCCGCCAGCAGCGGATCGAGATCGATCAGTCGGCTGGGCGTGGAGTCCGATTCGATTGGGCGAATCACCACATCCGCAGGATCTTCCGCCAAGCCGATGATGTTCAGGATTCCCGGGCCAATGGCCGGCCCCACCTGCAGCGGTCCTCCAAACATCGCAGCGACAGAGACCGTGGTCTCGCTACCTTCCAGACTATAGGTTCCAGACGGAAGCCAGATCGTGTTGATGGCGTCCCCTGCATTCGCGGCAAGAACCGCTTCTCGCAGGCTGATGAACCCATCGTCCCCGGGGGTGCCTTTCAGGGCGGCGAGACTCGCGACGTTGCCGTCGACCCGATCGGTCTGAATGCTCACGATGACTTCGTCGGCCATGGCTGGTGCAGATGAGAGCAGCATCAGGGCGCACGCGAACACAGCCACGCCAAGAACGCGCACGATCACTGCTCCTCGCGAGCGATCGTGGCGTGCACGGATGATCTCATGTGCTCTTGGCTGCGTCACCGTTTCAATCCTTTCCAGATGTCTCCTACGATCGAGATGGAAACACCCCCATCATCGCAATGCAGAAGTTCACCGCCGTGTAGGGCTGCCTGTTGTTGTGAGAATCCCGGCTCCCGGAAGTTCCCAGGGCGTCGGCTGCCATCGTGGTATCAGCTAGGGCGGCATAGGCTGCCTGCCCCCGCGCTGCACTGGCCTGAGCAGGGTACACGCCTTCGGGCGCAACCTCGTCGCCTTCACTCGAGATCGCTGACATAGGGTGAGAATGAGCCGGCAACTGAGCATCAGTCAGCGACACGGCCTCAGCTCCGCCGATCTGTCCAAGTCGATACGAGCTCAGCCCCGGCCCCAAGCCGGGGTGCATGGGAGCGCGCCCTCGAAGATCAGGGAGTCCAAGGGTGGTGCGTCCATCGCCCCCATACGTGGTTCCCACCAATGAGAAGAGGGCCGTGTTCTGGGAGATCGGCAGAAGCTGACCATCGCAAAAGGCCCATCCACGTGGCGCGAAGTTGAGTCCGAACATCCGGATTTCAGCAATGAATGGATCCGACACCGGTCTCTCCTCTCAGTTCCGACTCGGGAATAGGCCCTGAAGCGCGATGCAGAAGTACACCGCAAGATACGGTTGCATGTTCTCGTGGGAGAGGCCCCCGCCGACACTGTCCACGACATCAGCCATCGACTCTCCGCGACCTTCGCCGAATGCGGCTGCCGCACCGACCGCCCATGCGTTGCCATCGGGCGACGTCTGATCGGCTCTGTGAGATGAGGCGGGCAACGTGTGGCTGTGGCCTGCTTCAGATCCGATGAGCCCGTGGCGCTCTGTTCCGCCACGCTGACCGAGAAAGTGGTCGCTGAGCCCCGGCCCCCGGCCCTCGTGTATAGGAGCGCGACCTCTCACGTCCGGGAGTGCAAAGGTGGTGCGTCCGTCGCCCCCATACGTGGTTCCCAAGAGAGCGAACAACGCCTGATTCATGTTGATTGGAAGCAGTTGTCCGTCGCAGAAGGCCCAACCCCTGGGAGGGAAGCCGAAACCCACCATGCGGATCTCGGACAAGAATGGCTCGGACATGATCGCTCCTCTCCTAGGATCGACTCGGGTAGATGCCGGTCAGCGCGATGATGTAGTTGACGCACTGGTATGGCATGCGGTTCTCATGCGCCGCTGAGCCACCGGTGTTGGCAGTGGAGGCCATCTTCACATCGGGGGTGCCCTGCGCGTAGCTCAGCGCACCGGGCGCGTTGGCGGGGACACGGCCCGCAGGATCCGCGCTGGTCGCCGCGTTGGGGTCGGCCGCGAGTGTGTGCGAGTGAGCGGGCGTTTCGGGGGTCGTCAACGCCACCGTTTCTGCCCCACCCCTTGCTCCCCAGCTGCGGGGCCTCAATCCTGGCCCGGAGCCGGGGTGAACGGGGATGCGCCCGCGCATATCGGGCAGCCCGAAGGTACTCTCGCCGTCGCCGCCGTAGGTCGTTCCCAACAGAGAGAACAGAGCGCTGTACTCATTGATCGGCATTAGCTGTCCGTCACAGAGGGTCCACCCGCGGGGCGCGAAGTTGCCCGCGAACATCTTGATCTCGCCTATGAATGGATCCATGACCGTCTCACTCCTCGGCGTCGCCGGTTCGCACTGCGAACACGGCCTCGTAGCGGGCTCCGTCTGCATCTTCACTCACGGGAACGAGGAACACGTCGTGTGCGCCCACGATCCCGTGTCGTAGTCGATAGGTGGCCTGTGAAAGAACCGGTTGCGGGCCCGAGAACTCGAGCGCGAAACGCTCGTACGGTCCCTGCGGCGTGCTCTCGGACACTGTCTCCAGCACGAGCTCGACGATTCCATCGCCAACTTCGGCTTTGAACACCGACTTCACTTGTGCCGAATACTCGGCCGCTGAGGGATACGCGCTCACGCTACCGCCTCCTGTGCTGACCATTCCATGCGGAAGTAGAAGCTCATCTCGCCGGTCTTGCGAAAACCCAACCGCTGGTACAGACGCATCGCGGGATTGAGTTCCTCCACGTGAAGGACAAGCGGCTTGCCCATGGTGCATGATTCGCGCAT
>DFBG01000046.1:0-8047 GCA_002367305.1 Actinobacteria bacterium UBA3086
ACGCCAAGATCTATCTGGAGCCAGTGATCGACTGGGACAGCCTTTATGCGCAGCGCGTTCGCTGGACGCGCGGGCAACTCGAGGTCTGCGGCCTAAACGACAAGATGATCGGCTCGCAAGAACGCGGGAAGCTCAGTCGTATCGCGCTGCCCAAGATGCTCCTCTTCGATCACACGATGGCGTTCCCCCGCCTTATATGGGCGCCGCTGATCCTCTCGTTCCCATTGATCGGCTACTCGTGGAACGTGATAATCCTCGCGCTTATCGGCATGTACATCTTCTATCTCGCCATTGAGATCATCAATACTCTCACGGTGTTCGCCATAGCCGACGACCATAGCCGCGAACGTATCGAGCACAGCGGGTGGACATTGCTGTTCATGCCCGCGTATCGCTTTGTCGTGTTCCACTTCCGCTTCTCCGGATTCTTGGTGACGCTCACCGAGGAGCAAGAGTGGACGACGTCCGGGCCCATGAAGAGAACCGAACAGGACCTGAACCTGCTGCGCCTGCGTTCTATCAGACTCCTCGCGACGTTCGGCACATCGCTCTCGATGACAGCCCGAAGGTTGGACCGAGGAATCGCCTCTCTCCTGCTTTCGATTCTCATGTCCGTCTCCGTTGCCGCAGTTTCCATCGTCCAATTCCTCAAGAAGCCTCAGTAGTTCTGGAACTCACTATGACCGCAGAAGCCACACCAGACACCCGCTTCTTCAACCTGTCTCGAGTTCTGACAGGGCTCATCGTGAGCGCCCTGCTCGCTATTCCGGTGGCCTATCGGGTCAGTCGTGCGATATTGGCAGGCCCTGGATGGGACACCTACGCTTTTCTCGTGAACGCCGCCGAGTTCGCCGGCAAATCGGTCGGCTACACGGAGATGCATCGGCCCCCCATGCTCTCAATGATTACCTCAATCCCCTTCCGGTTCGGATGGATGGACGATTCGACCATCCAGGTCGTCGACGGCATTATTTGGTGGATAGGACTTCTCGCGCTCTACGCGATTCTCCGCCGCCGCTTCTCTGTCGGCCCTTCGTTCCTGGGTACCCTCGTTCTGTTGGGAATCGAGCCCGCTTGGTCGCTGCTGGGGCACGGCTACTCCGACCACCCCTCGATTGCGCTGAGCATCGTGGCAGCACTCCTGTTCATCAAAGCCACCGAGGATCATCCGGGGTGGTACGCGGCTGCAATCCCCATGCTTCTCACTGCAGCCCTCACTCGCTACGGGGCGCTGATCATGGTGTTTCCATTTCTCGTATGGATGTACTTCCGCGCATGTCCGATCAGGCATCATCGACAGATTTTCACGGGTCTTGGCATCTCCGGCCTCATCTACCTACCGGCGGGCATCAACTTCGCAAGCGCATTCAATGATTTCCTACGCCCTCTGGCAACCGCAAGCGCCATCGCAGGCGGGGCCTTCGAGTCGACCGGTGCCACCGAGACAACGGGCTGGCACTTGTTGTACGTCCAGAGAATCCTCACCCTCATCGGACCCGAGAAAGTTGCCGTGGCAACCGCAGGCGTCCTCGGAGTCGCCTGCTTGGGTCTTGTTTACGGAGCACTCGCCCACTTGGCGAGTATGAGACCAGCATCCCTACGCCGACTCGTCCTCCCGTTAGCGCTTGTGGGTATGGCGGCAATGGCCCAACTCAACGGCGGAATGGCCGTGCGGCAGGGCACGATCGTCCTGGCCGTGATCGTGACGTGGCGAGTGCTCGGCAGCCGCGATGAGGACGGACGGGTATTGCCCCTCATGGCGCTCGACGCCATGATGCTGTCATGGCTTCTCGCCTACCTTGATGCGCACGGCCATATGACTACTCAGCTCCCGCGCTACTTCGTTACAATGGCCCCCAGCATGGCGTACTTCCTCGTTCGCGGATGGGGAATCTCCATTTCAGGGATTAGACTTTCGAGCCGACCTCAGGACGCGAGCTCCCCGGTGGTGGCACACGATCGATTCGTATCCGTGCTGGCTTGGGGCCTGCTCGGCATCATGGTCGGTGGACTACTATGGCAACACGCTGACCTAGGCGGTCCCACCCCCGAGAAGGACAAGATCGTCATCGGCAGTGAGGTCACAGCTCAATGGCTGGCCGACCGGGATCTCTCCGATGACACGATCATCTACTCGGACACTTGGCCGGCAACGAGTTGGTATCTTGGCCGGGAAGCCAAACCGATGCCACACTTCACGGACTCCAGAGCCTACGAGAACGAACTCGAAAAGAATGAAGCGGACTACTTCGTCACCTTACGAAGTCGACGATTCGAGAACTTCGAACCGGTTTTCGCGGCCAACTCTGCCACAATCCTTCAGCGCATCAAGGCACCGTCCAACTCAAGACAGCAAGTACTCTACTTGGGAGATGGCTGGGAAACCTATGTTGAAATTCTCTGCGAATTCGACTTCGACTTGATCACAGACAGAAACCGCTACGCCATGGACGGCACCGCAATGCTTGATTCACTATCTGCCGCTGAACTCTCCGAGTACGACGCTGTCGCCTTGTTCGGCGTCAAATGGAACGACTTTCCCGCAGGCGAAGCGGCCGTACGGGAGTATGTTTCGTCCGGAGGCACTTTGGTCGCGGATGCCTCTCGAAATCTCGACGGGCTGAGTTATCCACTGGTCGACACGATCTTCCTCGACACGATCATACGACGAGCCTCCGTACGCGCCGAAGCCAAGTTGACCGTGAATGACGATTTTGCTGCGGCATATCGCGTGAGCAGAGAGATTTCGACATCCCCCTTCATGGATGAGACCGGCGGAGCCTGGTTCGGTGCGACCTACGAGCCGCTTGCAGACTCGGGGGCCCGTCGCGTCCTCGCTCGTCTCGATGGCCGACCCGTGATCATCGAGCAGACAATGGGGAACGGCCGCATTCTATGGGTCGGCAGCAACCTGATATGGCACGCGTTCGTATATGAGAACGACTACGAGGCGGGTCTCGTTCGCGCCCTATTCGACGAAGTCCTTAATCCGCACAGCGCCATCGGGATTGAGGACTAGTTCCGGTCGTCCGACGTGAGGCTCCTCGCAAGAGAAAGTACATAGTCCATGTGGGTACGCCGATCCATCGTGCTCGCTTCGGCGATTCGAGAGAACCGAGGAGCCCTCTCTGCCTCCAATACACTCACAAGCCCCGCCTGTAGGCCATCGATATCATTGGGCGCTATGAGGACGCTATTCGGATCAGCCTCGATTATCCCGCGCACCGCCCCAACGTCTGTGGCAACGATCGGCACACCGACCGCAGCACCCTCCATCAAGCTCACCGGCAAACCCTCGGCATAGCTCGGCAGGGTGAGCACATCGATTGCAGCCAGAAACTCCGGCAGATTCTCGTGTGCAACCGGACCGAGCACAACCACACGCCCCTCTGGCAACCCCCGGCTCGCTGCCAACTCGCCTATCGAATCGGACAACGGGCCCTTTCCGGCAAGCATCAGCACGACATTCGGGCGACGAATCAGAACGCCCGACAGTGCGTCCAGCAAATCGAGTACGCCTTTTTCTCGAGAGATGTTTCCGACGAAACCGATCACATCAGCATCCAGTGGAACTCCCAAAGACCGTCGGGCCCCGTCCCGATCAGAGGGCCGAAAGAGCGTCAGATCAACACCCATGGGTGCAACATGTGTATGGGCTGCTCCCGCGCCAAGATCCTCGACTACGCGTTGTCGCAGCACCTCGCTCACACAGACCAGTTCGTCGGCCCCACGTACGGCACGGCCCGCAGCCATCCGTACCAGGCCCGCTCCCGATCGAGCAACATCCCCGCCGTGAACGATCGTGATGAGCGGCACGTCTTCATGAAGGACAGCCATCGATGCAACCAGCCCTGTGGGCACCAGCCAGTGAGCGATCACTATGTCGGGCTGAAAGCGACGAATCGCCCTTCTCGTGGACATAACGCCAGATGCGACGTAGACCACCATTCGCGTCCTAGGGACCTTCGCGTACTCGGCAAGCAAACGTTGTCCGCTCGGGTATCGAAACCGTTCGACATCGATACCCTGCTCGTTATCACATAGTGCGCCCTCACGAAACACCCGTGGGGCCACGACATGAACCTCGTGCCCAGCGGCCGCCATCATCTGACAGTGGTCACGTACGAAGACGCCGTTGTACGGTGCATGCGGCGTTGGCCACGAGGATGAGACAACAAGAATTCTCATGTATGCCGTCCTCCAGCTCGCAGCAGCGCCTTGGCAAGCTGAAGAAGGCGCTCAACATCCTCCCTACAAGGCACAACCACCCGCCACGGCGAGATATCGGCCTCCCGGCGGAACATCACGAGGGCGACGATCAGGGTGGCTGCGTAGACAATGCTCGACGCCGAAGCCGCGCCCACAATTCCGAACTGCGGCACCAGAAGAAGATAGAGAGCTAGCCCGCTGGCGGCGGAGCCCGCCAGCACAAGCGATGCCTGCCCCGGTCTGCCGAGGTTGCCCTGGTGATATTGAAGAACCAGGCGTGCCACACTCAGACAGATCGCCCCAGGGAGAAGTACCCGCAGAGCAGCGACCGACTCCACAAAAGCAGGGCCGAAGAGCCACTGAACGAGCCAAGGGGCTGCCAAAAAGATGCCGATAGCGAGCGATCCCCCAACCAACACCATCATCCGACCACTGGCGGCAACGAGCGTGGCGGCATCGGTCTGTTTCGAGGACACCACATCAGGCATGACGGCCCGCCCCATTGCATTGTCGATATGCCAAAGCGACTCGGTCATAGAGACAGCGACCGAGTACTGGCCAACGGCGGCATTACCAAACACCGCGTTGAGCACGAGCATGTCGACTCGCAACAGAGCATAATTCGACAAGCTCCCACCGTACGCAGCCACACCGTATTTGAGAATGCGCAGGATCAACGATCCTGGTGTGCGTGCGGTGAAGCCCTGTCGCACAATCGATACAACCAGCACCCCTGTTGCGAGCGAGAGCACAACAACGGTATTTCCTGTCACGAGTGTCTCGATATCGCCGCCGATGACCGCGAGAACAGCAACCGCCACCCCCAGAGCGAGAACCGATTGGCCAAACTGGAAGGCCGCCGCGACAGCGAATCGACGACGTGCCGTCTTGACCGTGATCCAAAACTGTATGAAGACGGCTCCTGGGAGAGAAGCCAGAGACACCGTGTAGACGCGATGTGACATTCCCTCGAAGAGCACTTGCCTCAACCACGGCTCCAGAAGCAGCGCAACCGCGATGACTGCCCCACCGAGCAACGCCGCGCCGTATGCTGAGACCGCCAGCGCAGTCGGCTCGTCCATTTCACCCTTGCTCACGTGATATGTGAGCGATTTCGTCAGACCGACGTCCGCAAACAGGAACGCTATGCCGACGAGCAGCGCGCTGAGGGATAGAATGCCCTTCCCAGCTGGGCCGAGATAGCGCGCTGTGACGACCACAGTCGCCAAGCTCGCCGCAACCGCAACGAGACGGGGTGCCAACACCAACAGGCTGTTGCGCGCGACGCTCAGATGCCCCTCACTCTCTCACTGTACGAGAATCTCATCCGTCAAGACTCCGTCACCTACGTTCCTCGCAGAACCAACTAGGATAAGACTCCTGCTAGACTCTCAGAATGCCAGATATTCTCACCAACGACGCGCATGTTATACAGGTCATCAACACGCTGGAGCCAGCCGGCGCCGAGCGAGTCGCAGTCGATCTCGCCCTTGCCTCCTGCGCTGCCGAACGGAAGACAAGCGTGTTCTCTTTGCATGGTGGGCCACTCCAGGCAGTACTTGAGGACGCCGGGATACCTATCCATCTCGGTGCAGCAGACGAGAACATCCTTGGCGCGGTCATGAGACTGGCCCGGCTCACGAAAGAACATCCCACCGTGATCGTTCACAGTCACTTAATACGCTCAAACCTCATAGCTCGTACGGCCTCGTTGATTGCCCGGCCAACTGCCCTGATTGAGACTCAGCATGACACATACAAGAGGCCATTGTGGGCTTCCGCGTATCGATATGCGACCCGCGCACGCGTAAGTGCCACAGTCGCCTGCTCCCCGAGAGTTGCGGACTACGTCAATACCGTCATGCGCGTGCCGCAGGGTCGACTTCAGATCATTGAGAATGGTGTGGATACTCAAACGTACTCTCAGGGTGCAGGTCCGTGGCACCGCCCCCCAGTCGTGGGCTCCATCGGAAGCCTACTCGAGGTCAAGCGCTACGACGTCCTGCTGAAAGCCTTTGCCGAGATACTCAAACACGACCGCCCAGTGAAGCTCATACTATTCGGTGAAGGGGCTGCCCGAACCTTACTTCAAACGCTGATTGAGGAACTCGGCATAGCACATGCAGTGTCCATGCCGGGGGTGGCGCTCGATGTCCCCGCAGCACTTCGAGAGCTCGATGTGTTCGTGCAGCCACACGTGCGATCCTCAGTGGGAATGTCCATCATGGAGGCCATGGCTGCAGCGAAACCGGTCATTATCGGTGTGGACGAGGGATTCATTCTCGCCCCGGCGGCCCCCACAGCAGCACTGTTCGAATCCGGCGATGTCGCAGAACTCTCCAGCTGCCTTGGGGAGCTGCTCTTGCATCCCGAAAAGGCTCGCCAAGTGGGTGAGCTCTCCCAAGATTGGGTCCGTTCCGAACGAACGAGCAAGGCCGCAGCAGCACGCTACCTCGACCTCTACGACGAGCTCACTCGGAAGAGTGCCCGTCGCTCTCGCCCTCAGGAATCATAGTCTCACCGCTCGATACGCGCATATCCCGTTGCAGCCGCGTAATCGTCCTCCGAAGATCAAGCATCTGCGTAGACAGCACTCCGAAACTCAACGCGAACGCGCCACCTAGCAGAAGCAGCACCATCACCGTCATGAGCGGCCGCTCCGGGTTCAGCCCACCGCCAAAATAGACGGCAAGCAGATATGCGCCCACAACGCCCGACGCCAGCATGAGCACGATTCCACCGCCGACGAACAACGCCGCTGGACGCGCCAGTAGACTGAAGAGCAAGTGACTCATCACTGTGGCACGGGGTCGGAACTTAGAGGAACCCGCCCGCCGCGTCCTGAGCACCGCAGGTATCTCCACGACGCGCATTCCGAGCGCCATCGCTTCGGAGAGTATCTCGAGATGGATCTCTTTGCCGTCGGCCTGAGGGCTCAGAGCGCGGATAGCCTCCGAACGATACGCGCGCACAATTCCTGTGCTGGTGTGGACCCGCTGGGGCATGGCGCGCTGAAGCACCCAGTTGCCGCCCTTGGAGAAGAACAGCCGAATGAACGGCACACCCTCAACGCGGCCACCCGGCATGTACGGCGAGGCGAGCACGACGTCCGTCTCCGGATCATCGATCAGCTTCTGCACCATGTGCACGGCGTGATCGGGCGTGTAGCTCAGATCTGCATCAAGAGAAACGATATAACGACCGCGAGCCACAGCGAACCCTTGACGAAGCGCGTAGCCTCGACCCCTGTTGTGCCGATAGGAAACCGGTCTTACCCGGGCGTCCTCAGCCGCAACGTCCGCGAGCGCCTCGTTCGTCCGATCGGTCCCACCGTCGTCCACAGGGATGAGCTCGTAGGACCACCCTGCCCCAGAAAGCGCATCTGCGACCGCGCTAAGCGTGCCCGTCGCGTTCTCGACCTCGTTATACATGGGAATGACAACACTCACGTCGGGTCGCTGCATCGGCGTTTCAAGCCTCCTAGTTGAACGAAACGAGCGTTACAAGAAGTATAGGCGACTGAGAGTCACCTGTGCGCTGCCCTCCTGAGCACGGAATCTGCCTATGCACGGGTACTTCGGCACCATCCTTGCAGCAATACCTACACCGAGTTCCTCCTAAGATGGAGAACGCGTTCACATATGGGTCGGATTCTGGTTTGCCGCGTGTTCGAATATGGTTCTGACCTGCGGAATCGTGGTATATGTATTTTCTGAGTCTATTTCGGTATCGGCACGTCGTGTCAGGCGAAAACGACTCCATTCTCGGAGTGGGTGAAAGGTCGTCAATGGGTACACGACTCGCAAAAGGGATCGCGCGCGCGACCGCCATCGCTGTG
>DFBG01000046.1:8102-9210 GCA_002367305.1 Actinobacteria bacterium UBA3086
AGACACCAGAATCCACTCCAGCCGTCGAGACCTCGACAACACCTTCACCTTCCGACGAGACCTCGTCCGTGATCGACGTCCCGCTCGACCCCGAGACACTCCGTTTCCGTGCGAAACTCGCCGACAAACAGGCTGAGCTCGACGCTTTCATGGATCAGCTCGACGAACTCGATCGTGAACTGGCACTGGCAGCCGAGTCCTATAACGAGGCCGTCGATCGGCTCAATCTGACCAAGGAGCGAGTCGCGCTGGCGGCGACCGATCTGATCAACGCCAAGGTCGCCTACGAAGCGCAGCTCGATCTGCTCGATTCACATACCGAGGAGACCTACCGCAACGGCACCTACCACGCCATCGAGGTACTCCTCGACTCCAAGTCACTCTCGGACTTCATCGCCCGCGTCAAATTTCTGAACACGATCGGCATGGCCGATGCAGACCTTGCCAAGCGCCTCTTCGCACAGCAGCAGTATATGGAGAGCGTGGCCGAAGATCTCGAAGGAGCTGAAATGGAGGCGGCGGCTCTGGAGTTCGAGCTCAAGGCGCGCCAGATCGAGATCATGCTTCGCATCCAGGAGCGGCAGACCATGCTCATGAGCGCGCAGTCAGAACTCCTGGAACTGCTCGACGCCGAAGCCGGGCGTCGCCAAATCGAGGAGGCCGAACTGCTCAGGGCGATACTGTCCGGTGCGAGCGATGTCGGCATCGAGGTATCCACAGGAAGCCCCGTGGAAACTGCGCTGGCCTACCACGGCATCCCCTATCTGTGGGGTGGAGAAACGCCCGCTGGCTTCGACTGCTCGGGACTGATCATGTACGTCTACCGCCAGCATGGAGTCAACCTGCCGCACTACTCCGGAAGCCAGTTCCTTCTGGGCGCCAAGATACTGCCCGCCAATCTGATGCCCGGCGATGTGGTCTTCTTCGGCTCACCAATCCACCACGTCGGAATGTACATCGGTGCGGGATACTACCTTCACGCGCCACGTACCGGGGACTTCGTCAAGATCTCTCGCCTGCTCGATCGGGATGACTACGCAGGCGCACGTCGCTACGACTGGATGCCACGTGTAGGCAACCCTTCGGGCGGATTCCTACCACAGGGGTC
>DFBG01000106.1 GCA_002367305.1 Actinobacteria bacterium UBA3086
GCGCGGTCACCATGATTTCGATGCCGCGTTCGAGGTGCAGAACCTGGAGCAGGACAAGCCGATCCGAGTCGGTTCGCTCACGGTTACTCCTCGCCGTGTCGAGCACACCGAGGAAACCTATGCGCTCGTCGTACAGGGCTCGGGTCATCGGATGTGTTATACATCCGACACGGCTCCGACCGATCCGGTGCGTGAAGCGGCGTGCGGGTGTGATGTGCTTCTCGCCGAGGCGACACTGCCGGAGGAGTACGCCGGCCGCGCTCCGCATCTGACCGCACGGCAGGCGGCCGAGATCGCGCAGGATGCGAGTGCCAAGAAGTTGATACTCACGCATATATGGCCGACGAACGACCGCGAGCAGATCGCTCGCGATGCTGAGAGCGCGTTCTCCGGTCCCGTGCATGTCGCGCGGGAACTGGATGAGTTCGAACTGGACTGAAGTGAACACGGGCCGCACGGCCCCAACAGGGAGGGATCGAGAATGCAGAGACGTGACGGACGGGAAGCCGATCAGCTTCGGCCCATCAAGGTCACCAGGCGCTACCTCAAGCACGCGCATGGCAGCTGTATGTTCGAATTGGGCGATACGCGAGTTCTGTGCGCGGCGAGCATCACCGACGGCGTCGGTGCGTGGCGTCGCGGCAAGGGACTTGGTTGGGTCACCGCCGAGTACTCGCTGCTTCCCGCATCGACCCACACCCGTTCGCGCCGAGAGTCCACAAGCGGCGGCCCCAAGGGTCGTACGCATGAGATCCAGCGTCTCATCGGTCGGTCCATGCGCTCGATCGTGGATATGTCCGGCATGGGTGGCGAGTTCACTCTCAATATCGACTGTGACGTGATCCAGGCCGACGGAGGCACGCGCACCGCGGCGATCACCGGCGCGTACATCGCCGTGTACGATGCGTTCGCACGCTGGCGCGATGCAGGCAAGATCAAGGATATTCCGCTGTCCGACTTCATTGCAGCCACGTCCGTGGGTATGGTCGACGGCGTCACGCTGCTCGATCTCAACTACGCCGAGGACAGCATCGCCGAGATCGATATGAACGTGGTCATGGACGGCCAAGGCCGGTTCATCGAGGTGCAGGGGACCGGCGAGAAGACGCCATTCGACCGTGCACGCCTCGACGGCCTCCTCGATCTCGCCTCGAGCGGCATCGATCGCATCGTGGACCTTCAGCGCCGCGTGATCGAGGAGGACCTCGATGTCATCGAGCTCTAACGCGCCGTTGCGCGTGGTCGTCGCCACAGGCAATCCGCACAAGGTCGACGAGATCGCCGCAGCTTTGCGTTTTACCGGATGGGAGTTCGTGTCGACCGCTGAACTCGGCGGCTGGGACTCGCCTGAGGAGACTGGCACCACGTTCGAGGACAACGCGCGCATCAAGGCCCAGGCCGCGCACGAGCGCTTCGGGATCGCGTCGCTGGCCGACGACTCCGGTCTGGTGGTCGACGCGCTTGACGGGGCTCCGGGCGTGTACTCATCGCGCTACGGCGGTGAGGAAGCCACCGACGCCGACAACAATGCCAAGCTCCTGCGTGAACTCGCCGACGTGTCCGACGAGGATCGGACGGCTCGATTCCGCAGTGTGATCGTGCTCATCGGAGAGGACGGTACCGAGACGGTTGCGTCGGGTGCCTGTGAGGGCGTCATAGGCCGCGAGGGGCGCGGGAACGCGGGATTCGGGTATGACCCTCTCTTTCGTCCCACAGGGACTCCAGGGCGCACCATGGCCCAACTTTCCATGGACGAGAAGAACGCCATCAGTCATCGTGGCGCGGCGCTTATGGCGCTCCGCGAGAAACTCGTCGGCTAGAAACGTTTGCCTCATTCGGCACTCCTGCATATACTGGGCGATGCCCTTGAGGCAGGGTGGCTGGACGCGCCCATGCGGACGGGGCGAGAAGTCGGGCTGTAGCGCAGCTTGGTAGCGCATCTGCTTTGGGAGCAGAGGGTCGCAGGTTCGAATCCTGTCAGCCCGACCATACGCGGTGGTAGTTCAATTGGTAGAGCATCAGCCTTCCAAGCTGATTGTTGCGGGTTCGAGTCCCGTCCACCGCTCCATTGACAACTCAACGTCATCGAAGGTACCGTTCATCTTCGCGTACGCAACCGATGACGTCTCACGCGCCCGTAGCTCAGCTGGATAGAGCGGGAGACTTCTAATCTCTAGGTCGGGGGTTCGAATCCCTCCGGGCGTGCCATGCCACTACATGGTGGGTGTAGCTCAGTTGGTTAGAGCGCCGGACTGTGGCTCCGGAGGCCGCGGGTTCGAGTCCCGTTACCCACCCCATGAAGTACACAGAGACCCTCGGAAACGGGGGTCTCTTGCTTTTTGCCGACGAGGCCTTGCACTTTTTCCTGAAGTCGGTAGAATCTTGTCTCGCGTCTATGGGCCGTTAGCTCAGCTGGCAGAGCAGGGGACTCTTAATCCCAAGGTCGTAGGTTCGACCCCTACACGGCCCACCATCGACACAACAGAGGCCCTCGCCGATTCGGTGGGGGCTTCTTGTATCGAGCAAGCCAATCGGCGGCCTTTTCGCTATACTGGATAGCCGCTGTGCATATGCGGGCGTGGCGGAATTGGCAGACGCGCTGGATTTAGGATCCAGTGAGGAAACTCGTGGAGGTTCAAATCCTCTCGCCCGCACCACAATAACTACACTCGCACCACGAGAATCACGATCTAGGAGGATCCCTTGAAGACATCCGTCGAAAATCTCGATGGCAACATGGTCAAGCTCACCGTCACCGTTCCTGTGGAGACGGTCGATTCCGCCATTGCCGACGCGTACAGGCAAGTCGGAAAGCAGGTCAAGATCTCCGGCTTCCGCAAGGGCAAGGTGCCCCGTCCGGTGATCGACAATCACGTTGGCAAGGATTACGTGCTGGCCGAGGCCCAAGAGGGTCTGGTGAACATGGTCTACAGCGACGCGCTGGATCAGGCCGAGCTTCGCCCCATAGCCAGCCCTGAGATTGGCGAACTCGACCCGATCGTCCCTGGTGAGGAGTTCACCTTTGAGGCCGAGGTCGAGTTGCGTCCGGAGTACAAGCTCTCGTCGCTCAAGGATCTCTCCGTGGAGGTTCCTCCCAGTGGAACCACCGACAAAGAGGTCGAGGCGCAGATCGCGTACAGCCGCGATCGTTTCGCCACTCTCGATCTCGTCGAGCGCGGCGTTGAGAAGGGCGACTTTGTCCTGATCTCATTCGTGGGCAAGGTGGACGGCGAGGAGTACGAGGGCAATGCCGTCGATAAGTACCTCTACGAGATGGGCATGGGCATGATGCCCACGGAGTTCGATGATGCGCTCATCGGTACCAAGGCCGGCGAAGAGGCTCACGCGGAGTTCCCGATCCCGGATTCATCTTCCAACCCGGATTTCATCGGCAAGATTGCCACCTTCGATGTCGACGTGCACGAAGTCAAGGCCAAGGTGCTGCCTGACCTGGATGACGAGTACGCCACCAATGTGGGCGGATTCGACACCATCGACGAGTATCGCGCTGACGTGCGTGCCAAGCTGGAGCAGTCCAAGGCGGTCGGTCACGGTCAGAATGTCGAGCGTCAGGTTCGTGCGGCGCTCGCCGAGCGTCTCGAGGGCGAGGCGCCTGTGTCCATGGTGGAAAGCGCCAAGCAGGCCATGATGCGTGACTTCATGACCGGTCTCGAGCAGCGCGGTATGTCGCCGGAGCAGTATCTGCAGGCAACGGGTGTCACCCCCGAGATTCTCGAGGCGGACATCGCCAAGCAGGCCGAGACTTCCGTTATGGAGGAGCTCGCACTTGAGGCTCTCTTCCGTGAACTCGAGTTCGAGGTCACAGAGGAAGAGATCGACGCGGAGATCGCTGAGATGGCCGAGGGTTCGTCTTCGTCGGCTGAGGAACTGCGTGAGAAGTGGGAGTCCACGGGTGTCATCGGCGTGCTGAATGAGCAGATCATGCACAAGAAGGCCGTCATGTGGCTTATGGATGACAAGAACGTGGAAGTCATTGAGAAGGAGCCCGAGGTTCCGGGCGACGAAGATTCAACGGAGGAGTAGTACATGACCTACGACGCCAACGCATTGGTACCCATCGTCGTCGAGCAGACCTCGCGCGGCGAGCGTAGCTTCGATATCTACTCGCGACTTCTGAACGAGCGCGTGATCTTTCTTGGTCACGAAGTGAGTGATGATCTGGCGAACTTGATCATCGCCCAGCTGCTGCACTTGGAGAGCGCGGATCCGGACAAGGACATCAACCTCTACATCAACTCGCCCGGCGGTTCCGTCACGGCGGGTATGGCCATCTACGACACCATGCAGTACATCAAGTGCGATGTCTCCACGATCTGCGTGGGCCAGTGTGCATCGATGGCTGCCGTTCTGCTGACCGCTGGTGCTGCGGGCAAGCGCTATGCGCTTCCCAACAGTCGTGTGCTGATCCATCAGCCGTGGGGCGGCACGCAGGGACAGGTCACCGATATCGAGATCCAGGCCAAGGAGATGCTGCGCATGCGCGACTCTCTGGACAAGATCCTGGCGCACCACACCGGTCAAACGGTGAAGAAGATCCACGTGGACACTGAGCGCGACAACATCATGACCGCGGTCGAGGCCAAGGAATACGGCCTCGTGGACGACGTGTTCGTCAAGCGCGGCAAGGAAGCGGAGTAAGTATGACCAAGCAGACCGACGGGCCTGAGAATCTCAAGTGCTCGTTCTGCGGCAAAGGACAGCGCCAGGTACGCAAGCTCATTGCGGGCCCGGGCGTCTATATCTGTGACGAGTGCATCGATCTGTGCAACGACATCGTTGAGGATGAGGTTGTCGAGACGCCGATAGCACCGCTCGTTGATGAGCTGCCCACGCCGGTAGAGATTCACGATGTGCTCAACCAGTACGTGGTCGGACAGGAACGTGCCAAGAAGATCCTTTCAGTGGCTGTGCACAACCACTACAAGCGGATCAAGACCATGCCGGAGCTCTCAAGTGAGGGCGATGTCGAGCTCGCCAAGAGCAACATCCTCATGCTGGGGCCCACGGGCTGCGGCAAGACGCTGCTCGCTCAGACACTGGCACGCGTGCTCAAGGTTCCGTTCGCCATCGCCGACGCGACCGCGCTCACCGAGGCCGGCTATGTCGGCGAGGATGTCGAGAACATCCTGCTCAAGCTCATTACGGCTGCGGACTTCGATGTGGAGCGTGCCGAGGTAGGCATCATCTACATCGACGAGATCGACAAGGTCGCCCGTAAGGCTGAGAACCTCTCGATCACGCGCGACGTCTCCGGCGAGGGCGTGCAGCAGGCGCTCCTCAAGATCCTCGAGGGCACTGAGGCCGCGGTGCCGCCGCAGGGAGGACGCAAGCACCCGCAGCAGGAGCTCATTCGCATCGATACCACCAACATCCTGTTCATCCTGGGTGGGGCGTTCGTGGGATTAGAGGGCATAATTGCCGATCGCATCGGCAAGAAGGGCGTCGGTTTCGGCGCGGAGATCAACGATTCCAGTCAGGCGGAGCGTGGAGAGCTTCTTGCACATGTGCTGCCCGAGGATCTGCATGGCTTTGGGCTCATCCCCGAGTTCATCGGCAGGATCCCCGTGGTCGCGACGGTCAACGAGCTCACTGAGGGCGATCTGGTGCACATTCTGACCGAGCCCAAGAATGCGCTCGTGAAGCAGTATCAGCGCCTGTTCCAGATGGAGAATGTGGAGCTGCGATTCACCGATGAAGCACTGGTGGCGATCGCAGGCCAAGCGATCGAGCACGGCACCGGCGCACGCGGTCTGCGCTCCATCTTGGAGTCGCTGCTGCTGGATACCATGTACGAGCTGCCCAGCTCCGACGACATCGAGCGCGTGCTCGTGACACCTGAGACCGTTTCAGGTGAGTCCGGACCCACCGTGGTCCGTCGCGGCAAGGAGAACGAGGCGAGCGCGTAGGCGCCACTGCTGATCGGGTGCGTGAAGAGGGAATACGGAAGGGCCGTCTGCTGGCGGCCCTTTTTGCGTGCAGCTGTTGGGAGTTCGTGAAGTGGGGTTACTCGCCCAGGATCCTGCCGGCGCGATCGCCGTCGTTGGGGTAGAGGTCAACCGGAACATTCTCTCGTCCCTGTACGGCGAAAACGCGGAAGCGGGCGCACTGGGCGAAATCATTCTTGCAGTACCGATTCTTGTACATCTCAGCCATGCTGGGCATGTTCGCCATCTTGTCGTTGAAGAAGATGCACCCCTCGGTGAGTGAGCATTGTTCCATTCTAGAGAGCCTCCTTGTGTTGATGCGTGGTGCGATGGTGTCTTGAGGACATCGTGCTAGTTATCGGACCAACGAACTTAGTTGTACATACCATACCAGGTATTCTCCTGATGGACGGGCGATTCGTAACGATGAGCGGGGTGGGTATCGCTTGGAGGACTCATGTCCTAGAATCATGTGATTGTCGAATATCAGGAGGATGACGCACGTATGAGCGATATGCCCAAGGCGTACGATCCCAAGGCCGTCGAAGGTCCGCTCTTCGAGTCCTGGGTCAAAGGACACTACTTCGAGCAGGAAGTGGTCGAGGGCGTTGATCCGTTCGCAATCGTCATCCCTCCGCCCAACGTTACGGGCTCGCTTCATATGGGCCATGCGCTCAATAACACCATTCAAGACGTGGTCATTCGTCGCAAGCGCATGTCCGGCGTTCCCACTCGCTGGATCGTGGGCACCGATCATGCGGGCATCGCCACGCAGAACAAGGTTGAGCAGATGCTTGCTGCCCAGGGCCTCTCGCGCCACGACGTGGGTCGCGAGAAGTTCGTCGAACACTGCTGGGAGTGGCGGGCAGAGCACGGCTCCACGATTATCGGTCAGCTCAAGGCCATGGGCTGCTCGTGCGACTACCACGACGAGCACTTCACCATGGATCCCAACTACGTCGACGCGGTGCGCAAGGTCTTCGTCGACTGGTTCAACAAGGGACTCGTCTATCGCGGTAAGCGCATCATCAACTGGTGCCCGCGCTGCTCCACCGCGCTCTCTGACATCGAGGTCGAGCACGAGGATGTCGCGAGTCACATCTGGAGTCTCAAGTACCCGCTCAAAGAGCCGGTCGGCGGTATCGATCACGTGGTGGTCGCCACCACGCGTCCTGAGACCATGCTGGGCGATACGTGCATCGCCGTGCACCCGGACGACGAGCGCTATAAGGATCTCATCGGCGCAACGGTGATCCTGCCGCTCGTGGGCCGAGAGATCCCGATCGTGGCAGACGATTACGTCGATCCGGCGTTCGGAACCGGCGCAGTCAAGGTGACACCCGCGCACGACCCCAACGACTTCGAGATCGGCGAGCGTCACGACTGCGCCAAGATCAACATCATGAACGCCGACGCCACCATCAATGCAGAGGGCGGTGCCTACGAGGGCCTCGATCGCTACGTGGCGCGCAAGAAGGTCATCGCGGATCTCGACGAGCAGGGCCTGCTGGTCAAGATCGACGACCACGATCACTCGGTGGGTCACTGCTATCGCTGCAACACCGTTATCGAGCCGTGGCTCTCGGACCAGTGGTTCGTGGATATGAAGCCTCTAGCCGCACCGGCCATCGATGCGGTGCACGACGGTCGCGTCAAGTTCTATCCCGATCGCTGGAAGACCGTTTACTTCCAGTGGATGGAGAACATCCGTGACTGGTGCGTCTCGCGTCAGCTCTGGTGGGGTCATCAGATCCCCGTCTTCTACTGCGACGCGTGCGGCGAGATGGTCGCGAGCGAAACAGACGTCACCGAGTGCGCTAAGTGTGGCGGCCCGGTTCGCCAGGATCCCGATGTGCTCGACACGTGGTTCTCGTCGGCACTCTGGCCCTTCGCCACATTGGGCTGGCCGGAGAAGACGCCTGAACTCGACTACTTCTACCCGGGCGGCGTGCTGTCGACCGCGCGCGACATTCTGTTCCTCTGGGTGTCCCGCATGATCATGGACGGCATGTACTTCCGCGACGGCGAGATCCCGTTCAAGGACGTCATCATTCACCCCACGGTATTCAACGCCGAGGGACGACGCATGAGCAAGTCGCTCGGTACCGGCGTCGATCCGCTCGACCTCATGGAGCACTACGGTGCCGACGGCATGCGTTTCGGCCTCATGCTGCAGACAACCGGCAGCCAGGACATCCGCTTCGCCGAGGAGAAGCTGGCAAGCAGCCGCAACTTCGCCAACAAGATATGGAACGCGAGCCGTTTCGTGCTCATGAACATCGACGAGGGCTACGAGCCCGGCGTGCCTGTTGCCGAGACGCTTGCCGACAAGTGGATCCTGTCGCGTTTGGCCCGACTCACCGCCGCGGTCGATGCCGATCTCGAGGTCTATGAGTTCGGCGATGCCTCGCGTGCACTCTACGACTTCTTCTGGAACGAGTTCTGCGACTGGTATATCGAGCTTGCCAAGGGTCGTCTCTATGCGGGTGCCGACGAGGGTGCCGACGATGCGGCCAAGGCTGCGCGTCTCATCACCCAGCGCAATCTCGTGTTCGTGCTCGATCGCGCGCTCCGTCTGCTGCATCCCATGATGCCNNTTCGTGACCGAGGAGATATGGCTGCGCCTGCCGCTGGCCGACGCCGATCGCGCCGACTCGCTCATGATCGCCGCATGGCCCGATCCCGCCGATGTGGCGGCCTGGGTGAACGTAGATGCAGAGACCTCCGTCGCTCGACTCATCGATCTCACGACGGGTATCCGTGCCCTGCGTGCCCGCTACAAGTTATCGCCCAAGCAGACGGTCGACGTGGTGTTCAAGACCACGAGCGATGCGGACAATGCTTGGGTGCGCAACGAGTTCGGCCAGATGAACGCGCTCGCCGGTGTCGGTGAGTACGTGGCCGCCATGGACGCCAAGAAGCCCGCACACGCGGCTACGCTCGCCGTCGGCGGTATGGAGGTCTACGTGGCCCTTGAGGGACTTGTGGACTTCGCTGCGGAACGTGAGCGGATCGCCAAGGAGCTGGAGTCGACACGCAAGGAGCTCGACAAGTTCGAGCGCAAGCTCTCCAACGAGGGCTTCCTGGCCAAGGCCAAGCCGGAGATCATTGAGAAGGATCGCGCCAAGGCGACTGCGCTCGCCGAGACGGTCTCTGCGCTCGAGTCACAGGCATCCGAGCTGCAGGAATAGGCGAGAAGAACCCATGTCTTCGATATTGAGTTATGACGCTGCAGTCGCGGCGCTCAAAGGCGCGCTGACCTTTGGCATGCACCCGTCGCTCGACGGCATTCATGCGCTCACGACCGAGCTCGGTCGCCCACAGGACGCGTTCGCATCCGTGCAGGTGACCGGCACCAACGGAAAGTCGTCAGTGACGCGCATGACCGCTGCGCTGCTTCAGGCGCACGGGGTGCGCTCCGCGGCGTACACGAGTCCAGAGATGAAGGACTACACCGAGCGCTTCGAGCTTGGCGGCACGTATGTCTCCCGGGACGACTTCGCTCAGGCGATCACCGCGTCTCGTGATGGTGCGCTCGCAGCGGCCGTAACCGGGTACGCCGAACCAATGACCGAGTTCGAGTTGCTGACGGGCGCTGCGCTCTGGCTGTTCCGTGACAAGCAGATCGACATCGCCTGCCTCGAGGTGGGCATGGGCGGTCGTTGGGATGCGACGAGTGTCGTTCTCCCCAGCGTTGCGGTCATCACCGGCGTGGGAATCGATCACGCCGAGCATCTGGGAACCACTCGTGATGAGATCGCGGCGGACAAGGCCCGCATCATCCAGCCGGCGAGTACCGCTGTGCTCGGTCCCGCCACCGCCGGAGTCGACAGTCATTTCCTCGCACGCGTCGAGGAGTGTGACACGTACGCTTGGGCTGTTCGCCCCCACGGCATGTCGAGCCCAGTGGTCGAGGAACTCACCGTCCGCTACGGCATCGAGAAGCGACCCGCATCTCCCGGAGACACGCTCGTCATCTCCGTGAAAGGCGTGCACGCCGACTACGGCGAGATAGAGATCATGGCACCGGGATTCCAGGCGCCCAACGTGGCCACGGCAGTCGCAGCCGCAGAGTCGGCCCTTGGTCGCGCACTCGATCCTGAGTCGATCCGTCAGGCCCTGGAGGTCATGACCTTCCCCGGGAGGTTCGAGGTCGTACATCGCGATCCATGGATCGTGGTCGACGGCGCGCACAACCCACAGGCGACGCGTGCCCTTGCCAAGGCAGTCGAAGCGGCGTGGCCCGATTCTGAGGTTCGTCCGGTCCTCCTCATGGGAGCCTTCGGCGACAAGGATGTTCGCGGTATGGTCGAGGCTCTTGCATCGCACGTGGGCGAGATCGTCTGCGTCACGGCGCCCACGCCACGTGGTCTCTCATCGGCGGATCTCGCTACGATCGTTGAGGAGGTCCGCGGCAGCCGTCCGCAGCACTTCGACGACGTTGCGGCGGGACTGTCTCATGCCATCCATGCAGGCGGCTCCGCCGGTGTTTTGGCGGCCGGAAGTATCACTATCGCTGCGGCTGTTCGCGGTCTTGTGGGCGAGCTGGGGTAGTGACACCTGTGTTCACGGTGTTCCAAGCGCTCGACCAACAGCACGCACCTGCGTTCATCTGGTAGAATCCCGCATAGCCCGATGCACGTGTGTCGGGTGTGACATTCAAGGACTGAAGGGGTGTTCATGGGCGACCTGCTGGCTCCGATTCTGGATAGCCGTGAGTTCATTCTCTCGAGGCAGTTGTGCACATTGTTCTTCATCGTGTTCCACATCGCCCTGACGTTCTGGACGTATCGTGACGCTGATCGCCGAGGCGCGATGCCTTGGTTCTGGGCGCTCACGGTACTCATCTTCGATCTGGCCGGTTGGGCCATCTACCTCGTGGTGCGTCCCCCTGAGTATGCCGAGGACGTGCGTGAGCGCGATCTCGAGATTCGTGCCAAGGAGAACGCGCTGACCCGGCAGATGGAGACTTGTCCCAACTGTCAGAAGCCCATTGAGAGTAACTATCTGATCTGCCCCAGTTGCATGAAGAAGCTGCGTAAGCCCTGCATCGAATGCGACAAGGCGCTCAAGTTGAGCTGGACCGTGTGTCCGTACTGCAAGACAAAACAGTAATTCTGCAACGAGTGTTCATCGTCGCCCCGTCCACGCATGGGCGGGGCGCTTTTCTTACCAAGGAGTGATGAGTGAGATGGTCGAGATCACGGTCAAGCTGCCCGACGGGAGCGAGAAGC
Source organism: Actinobacteria bacterium UBA3086 (assembly GCA_002367305.1). Taxonomy (GTDB): domain Bacteria; phylum Actinomycetota; class Coriobacteriia; order Anaerosomatales; family UBA3086; genus UBA3086. The sequence goes on from DFBG01000106.1 coordinate 11,180, forward strand.
AGGTCGCGGAAGGTGCGACGATCCTAGATGTGGCCGGCGCGATAGGCCCTCGTCTTGCGCAGGCTGCGCTTGCCGGCAAGATCGATGGCGACATGGTCGACGTCAACCATGTGGTCACCGATGGTGCCACGATCGAGATCATCACCGACCGCAGCCCCGAAGCGCTGCATATTCTGCGTCACTCCGCCGCGCACGTCATGGCAGAGGCCGTTGCCTCACTGTTCCCCATGACCAAGTTCGGCATCGGCCCTGCCATCGAGGACGGTTTCTACTACGACTTCGAAGTCGAGCGTCCCTTCACGCCTGAGGATCTCTCTGCTATCGAGGAGCGCATGTCGGAGATCGTGGCTCAGGAGCTGCCATTCGACCGCGGAGAGCTCGACAA
>DFBG01000071.1:0-2071 GCA_002367305.1 Actinobacteria bacterium UBA3086
ATTCACCACGCCAAAGCTGCGGAAGTACCGATCATCATCGCCGTCAACAAGATCGACAAGGACGGCGCAAACCCCGACCGTGTCCGTCAGGAGCTCACCGAGCACGAGATCGTGCCGGAGGAGTGGGGCGGATCCAACATCTTCGTGGATGTCTCGGCCAAGCAGCGTCTCAACATCGACGATCTGCTCGAGACCATTCTGCTCGTCGCAGAGGTCGAAGACCTCAAGGCGAACCCCGACACGACGGCCAGCGGTACCGTGGTGGAGGCCAAGCTCGACCGCGGTCGCGGTCCTGTCGCCACCATGCTGGTTCAGCGAGGAACACTCCACGTGGGTGACTCGCTCGTTGCCGGCACCACATTCGGCCGCGTCCGCGCCCTGATCGACCCCCTGGGCAAAACAGTCAAGGCTGCTGGTCCCGCCGATCCGGTCGAGGTACTGGGTCTGGGCAGTGTCCCTTCGGCAGGTGACGAGTTCTGCGTGTTCGCCGATGAGCGCGACGCCCGCAATCTCGCCGAGGAGCGCGCGCTCAAGCAGCGTCTGCTCGCACAGAAGAAGACGCATGTCTCACTTGACGACCTCTTCGCTCGTATCCAGGAGGGCGGGATCGAGGACCTCAACATCGTCGTCAAGGCGGATGTACAGGGCTCGATCGAGGCCCTACGCGACGCGCTGGACAAGATCGATCAGACCGAGGTCCGCATCAACATGCTGCACTCCGGCGTGGGTGGAATCACTGAGACCGACGTCACACTGGCTGATGCGTCCGACGCGATCATCATCGGATTCAACGTTCGACCTGAGCCCAAGGCCAAGATCGCTGCCGAGAAGGAGAAGGTCGATATCCGCCTGTACCGTGTCATCTACCAGGCGATAGAGGACATCAACGCCGCACGCGTGGGCATGCTTGCTCCCGATTTCATCGAGGAGGACACTGCTCGAATCGAGGTACGCGAACTCTTCCGGGCACCCAAGGTCGGCGTCATCGCAGGCTGTTACGTTCAGGAAGGCGAGATCAAGCGCGACGATCTCGTTCGTATCGTTCGACAGAGCGCCGTCATCTACGAGGGCAAGCTCGGCTCGCTCCGTCGCTTCAAGGACGACGTGAAATCCGTCAAGCAGGGCTACGAATGTGGCTTGACGGTCGCCGGATATCAGGACCTCAAGGAAGGCGACATCGTCGAGGGCTATCGGATCAACGAAGTCGCTCGCAAAAGCTAGGCGGAGGAACCCACTATGAAATCAACACCCCGTACCCGCAAGCTCGGGGTGACCGTGAGGGAGGCGATCGCGTCCATCATTCAGAGCGCGATCGCCGATCCTCGTCTCGATCTCATAACGGTCACTTCTGTCGAGGTCTCCAGCGACCTGTCGATCGCCAATGTGTACGTCACCGCGCATGGTGACGAGGAGCGATACGCGGAGGTCCTGGAGGGTCTCGAGTCGGCCAAAGGCCGAATCCGACACCTCTTGGGCAAAGCCGTGAAGATGCGTATCACTCCTGACCTTCGCTTCTTCATCGATCCATCGGTCGACGCCGGATTCAGAATGAGCGTCGCTCTCAAAACGGTTCCTCCGACACTCGCGAACGCCGAGCATAGCGACGAGGACGATACCACCGAAGGGTGAGTCATCATGTCTGAGACCCTCCACAAGGCCGCCGTCGCACTTCGTCATGCCGACTCGGTGGTGATCTGCGCGCACGTGCGCCCCGATGGCGACGCCATGGGAGCGGCACTCGGCCTGACCGTGGCTCTTCGAAGCGCTGGTATTGCCGCAGTGCCTACGCTCGCCGATGCGGTCGATCCTCCGTCGCGCTACTCCTTCCTACCGGGATTCTCCCTCTTCACACCGGCGAGTGAGCTTGAGACACCCAGCGTCTTCGTCGCGCTCGATACTCCCAGTCTGGGTCGTCTCGGAGTCGCTGCGGATCTTGCCCGCGACGCCGAGGTCACCATCGTGCTCGACCACCATCCGGACAATCAATCGTTTGGAACCATCAACATCGTCGACACGTCGGCGGCGGCAACAGGTCAGATGATCTGGCAGCTGCTCACCGTCCTCGACGTAA
>DFBG01000071.1:2167-11765 GCA_002367305.1 Actinobacteria bacterium UBA3086
TCGGCAGCAGCGATTTCTCTCGAGGCTCGAGCGTTGTCGCGACTCACTCTGGCCAACGACGGACGCGTGGCCTACACATGGATCGAGGAAGCAGACTTCACCGAGACTGGTGCGCACCCCGATGAGACCGAGACTCTGCCCGACGCCGTACGCACGCTAGGGGGCATCGACGTCTCGCTCCTTCTGCGCGTTCGTAACGGCGAGGTCAGAGGAAACCTTCGCGCCAAGACGGGCTTTGACGTCGGCGCAGTCGCCCGCGAACTGGGCGGAGGAGGCCACAAAGCGGCCGCAGGGTTCACGCATCTGGGTACCCTCGAGTCACTGCTGGAGCGCATCCTGCCGCTCCTGCCATCCAAAATCGTCAAGGGGAACTGACATGAGCACGCGTGGAGCAACGGACCTCTCAGGGATTATCTGTGTGGATAAGCCAGCCGGAATGACGAGCCACGACGTAGTGGCCGCTGTTCGCCGTATCACTGGTGAGCGGCGCGTAGGTCACGCCGGAACACTCGACCCCATGGCCACGGGCGTCCTCGTGGTACTTGTGGGACCAGCCACACGCTTGACCCCATATCTCACGAGTGAAGAGAAGATCTATGCTGCTCGCATAACCTTCGGCTCATCGACTGATACCGATGATGCGGAGGGAGAGACCACATCCACCCTTCCAGTCCCCGCTGAGGTCAGCGACATCCATGCGGCCAGAGCACAGGTGGAAGGACTCGTTGGAACGATCGAACAGACGCCACCGGCGTACTCAGCGGTCAAACTTCAAGGCAAAAAGGCATATGAGTTGGCTCGCGCGGGCAAAGAGGTCGTCATCGCTCCCCGCACCGTACGCATCATCGAGGCCAGACTCGACGGGATCATTGACGGCCCTCCCGTCTCCTGGAACATCACCACGAGGGTTTCGAAAGGCTTCTACATTCGTTCGCTCGCCCGCGATCTGGGTGAATCCCTTGGCACAGCGGCCCATCTGGGCGGACTTCGTCGGCTGGCATCGGGCAAGTTGACCACGAGCCGCGCACGTCCGCTTGAATCATTTCAGGCGGCCGACGACATCTCCGAGATGTTCATTCCATCACGTGAGGTGCTGGAGATGGAGACGATCAGCGTCAGTCAGGGAATCGCACGACAGGTCGCCACGGGATCCCAACTGCCCGGAATGCTCGCCGACGAGGACCAGCCCGGACCGTTCGCGGTCGTCGCAGGCGGCAAGGTCATAGGCATCTATGCACGCGCCGAGGAATTCCTCAAGGCCGAAGCCGTCTTCCCCGGAGGCATCGCATGACCGAACGCATCGTGACGTGGTCGCCGACCGTGGCCCATTTAGGTCAGTGCCACGTCGCAATGGGCGTGTTCGACGGCGTCCATCTCGGGCACCAGACTCTCATCACCGATTGCGTCGTCGGTGCACGTTCCGCGGGAGTGTGCGGTGGCGTGGTCACATTCGACCGTGATCCCGATCTCGTGGTCACGCCGGACTCTGCGGCTCCGCAGTTGCTCCCTCTGTCCCAGAAACTCCACGAGATCCTGAATCTTGATGTTGATTTCATACTCGTCATCCCGTTCGACGCGCACATGGCGACACTTCCACCGGAACGATTCCTCGATGAAGTACTCTTGACGGCCTCATCCCCATCTCTCATCCACGTTGGTCACGACTTCAGATTCGGGCGATATGCCGAGGGAGACGTAGCGACCTTGCGAGAGTTGGGAGGACCACGAGGCCTGAGTGTTGCCGACCGCGAGCTCGTCATGTCTGATGGAGAACCGATCACCTCCACACGCATTCGGCAACTCGTCACATCGGGCGACGTTGTTGCCGCTCGGAATCTGCTCGGGCGCTCGCACCGTGTATCTGGCACAGTCACGCGAGGTCGTGGAGCGGGAGCTGATCTTGGATTCAGAACCGCCAACCTTCGCCCTACAGAGCATGCGGCCCTGCCAGCGGACGGCGTGTATGCAGGTTTCGTCCGCGTCGGAGAGGCAAGATACCCTGCAGGAATCTCTGTTGGCGTCCCGCCGACCTTCAAGGAGGCGTCCGATCTGCTCGAGGCGCATCTCATCGGTTTTGAGGGAGACCTCTACGGTAAGGACGTCATCGTCGAGTTCGTCAGGCGGATTCGGGCACAGCGAGCATTCGACTCCATGCCCGAGTTGACCCAGGCGATCAGTGCGGATATCGAACTCATCACGAACATATTGGGTGTGCAAAGCTGATGGCAGGACCCATGCCTCCGGATCCGTTCGATGATTCAGACATCGACCCGTTCGCTCTCGAACAAGCCGAACGTCTCGCGCGTGAAAGCTCGCCCGATGACATTCGGTGGGAGAGACTTGACGGGCCGACCATCGACGAACTCGATCCCCGCTACGATCCGGTCGATGAGGACGACGACTTGAGTTGGTGGGAGGCTCTCGACGGGCTCTCGCGCGTGTCGATCATCGGTGCAGTATTGGGTGTGGCAGCAGTCGTGCTCGCATGGCTCACCGCATAGCGGCCAAAACGTCCTCCGACCTGCGCATAGTGCATGAATTCGTGCTATACTGCCGAGGTTTGTGTAAAGGTACCCTGACCTGAGACCGTTGACTCACCAACGTCGGCCTCGGATCTGGGCGAATCCAAGAGGAAAGGTGAACCACATATGTCGCTCGAAAAGGACGTAAAGTCCGCAATCGTCGCCGAGCACGCCCGTACTGAGGGCGATACCGGCTCCCCCGAGGTCCAGATCGCACTGCTTTCGCAGCGCATCAGTGACCTCACCGAGCACCTCCGTACGCACAAGGCAGACCACCACACCCGTCGTGGACTGCTCAAGCTGGTCGGCCAGCGCCGTCGCCTTCTCGGCTATCTCAAGAAGAACGACATCGAGCGCTATCGCGCGATCATCGCGAAACTGGGCTTGCGCGGGTAAGTATCAACAAGGAACTCGAAGGCGGGAGATCCATCTCCCGCCTTCTCTCATGAAATGGCGCGTCGGATACGCGCATGAACATGAGGTGGTCTTCGCGCATGGGGCGCGGAGGTGAGGTAAGAGGAAGTAGAAGAATTATGGCAAAGGTAGTTGAGCAGTTCGAACTGTACGGCAAGGAATACACCCTTGAGACCGGTGAGCTGGCCAAGCAGGCCGGTGGCGCCGTTCTCGTACGTCAGGGAGACACTGTCGTCCTGGTGACCGCAACCGCATCACGTCACCCCAAGGATCTGGATTTCTTCCCCCTGACTGTTGATTTCGAAGAGCGCATGTACGCCGCGGGCAAGCTCCCCGGCGGATTCATCAAGCGTGAGGCACGCCCGAGCGAGAAGGCCATTCTCACCGCACGTATGATCGACCGCCCGATCCGTTCCGCGTTCCCCTCGAACTTCCGCAACGATGTTCAGATCATTGCGACGGTTCTCTCTGCGGATCAGGTTCACCAGCCCGACGTGATCGCCATCATGGGTGCATCGGCTGCCCTCAAAGTGGCAGGCATTCCGTTCGAGGGCCCTCTCGCCGGTGTGCGCGTGGGTCGCGTCAACGGCGAGTTCATGGTCAACCCGACCTTCGATGAGCTGGAAGAGAGCGATCTCGATCTGGTAGTCGCCGGTAACGCCGAGGCCGTGTTCATGGTCGAGGCTGGCGCACTCGAGGTCTCCGAGACCGACATGCTCGAGGCCCTGACCTTCGCACAGAAGGCCGTCGGCGAATTCTGTGACATTCAGGAGACATTCGTCGGCAAGGCTGACGTCACTCCTCGGGAGTTCCCGGTTGCGGTCCTCGACGAGGAGCTCAAGGCTCGCGTGTTCGCCGCAGGTGCGGACAAGATGAAAGCGGCTCTCCACGACGCCGACAAGCACTCCCGCATGAACAACGTCGCCGCCGTCAAGGACGAGGTGCTCGCCACCTTCTCCGAAGAGGAGCAGGCTTCGAAGGGCAAGGACCTACGTGCATCCCTCAAGCTTCTCGAGAAGAAGACCATGCGCACCATGGTCCTCGAGACCGGCGAGCGTGCAGACGGTCGTGCACTCGACGAGGTTCGTCAGATCACCACGACAGCCGGCTACCTGCCGCGCTCTCACGGCTCCGGCCTCTTCACGCGTGGACAGACGCAGGTCCTCTCGGTGCTCACCTTGGGCATGCTCAACGAGTGGCAGCGCCTCGACACCATCGATGTGTCCGAGGGTAAGCGCTACATCCACCACTACAACTTCCCGCCGTTCTGCACGGGTGAGACCGGCTTCATGCGCGGTCCCAAGCGTCGCGAGATCGGTCACGGCGCACTTGCCGAGCGCGCACTCATGCCCGTCGTTCCCGACGAGGAGACGTTCCCGTACACGATCCGTATCGTGTCCGAGGTTCTCGAATCCAACGGCTCGTCCTCCATGGGTTCCGTATGCGGTTCCACGCTCGCTCTCATGGACGCTGGCGTTCCCATCGCAGCACCGGTCTCCGGTATCGCCATGGGTCTCATCAAGGAGGGCGATGATGTCGCTGTCCTGAGTGACATCCAGGGCCTCGAGGACTTCCTGGGCGACATGGACTTCAAGGTCGCCGGTACCCCCGACGGCATCACCGCTCTGCAGATGGACAACAAAGCAAAGGGCGTCGGTTACGACATCCTCGCCAAGGCGCTGCATCAGGCTCACGAGGGTCGCGCGCACATCCTCGCCAAGATGATGGAGTCGATCGACGAGCCCCGCGAGGCGCTCTCCGAGTTCGCTCCCCGCATCCTCACCATCAAGATCCCGCAAGACAAGATCCGCGAGGTCATCGGTTCGGGCGGCAAGGTCATTCGCGGCATTCAGGCCGAGACCGGTGCCCAGATCGACATCCAGGAGGACGGCACGATCTTCGTCGCCTCTCGTGACAAGGGCGGAGAGGAAGCGGTTCGCCGCATCAACCTCATCGTCAAGGAGCCGGAGATCGGCGAGCGCTTCAAGGGCCGCGTCGTCTCCATCCAGGCCTTCGGTGCCTTCATCGAGCTGGTTCCGGGCAAGGACGGTCTGCTCCACATCTCGCGCGTGGCCAAGGGTCGCGTCGAGAAGGTCGACGATGTTCTTTCCGTCGGCGACGAGGTCGAGGTCGAGGTGCTCGACATCGACGAGCGTGGCAAGGTCTCTCTGGACCGTGTCGACAAGCCTGAGGCTCCCAAGAGCTCCGGTGGCAGCGCGCGCAAAGAGGGCGGCACCGACAAGCCCCGCGAGAATCGTGGCGGTGGCGACCGTGACCGGAAGCCGCGTCGGCGTCACTAGTTCCAACCTGTGAATCAATGCGGCCCGATGTGACGGCTCGGTGACACCGAGCTCGATCGTCGGGCCGTGTCACATTCTGGCTGTATGATTGAGCACATGACCATGGCGGGCGCATCAGCGCCTCATGACGGAAGGTATGCGATGTTCTATCGCGAGACTGTTCTTGAGAACGGCGTGACCGTGATCACCGAGTCGATCGACACGGTCAGATCCGTCGCCATAGGTATGTGGTTCGCGGTCGGCAGCCGCGATGAGACCGGCGCAGAGGCGGGCATGTCCCACTTCATGGAGCACATGATGTTCAAGGGGACGCCCACGCGGAGCGCGGCCGAGATATCACAGGTCTTCGACAGTCTGGGAGCCGAGCTCAACGCATTCACCTCCAAGGAGTACACCTGTTACTACGCTCGCGTCATAGACCAGCACACCGCGGTCGCGGTCGAGGTCCTCTCGGACATGGTGGCCAACGCGACGCTGTCCCAAGACGCTTGTGACAGCGAGCGGGAAGTGGTTATCGAGGAGATCGCTCGCATGGAGGACACTCCCGACGATCGCATTCATGAACTGTTCGCCAAGGCCCTCTGGCCCGACCACCCCCTCGGACTGCCGATCCTGGGTAGCAGGGAGAGTGTGGGATCGTTCGGTCACGATGAGAGCGTTGCCTTCAGAAAGCGCCACTACGTAACCGGCAACTGTGTCGTCGCAGCAGCGGGCAACATCTCTCATGAGGATCTTGTGGCCCTGGTGCGCGAGCATCTGAATCTGCCAGAAGGACCACGCAGTGATCGCCCCGTCGCAACGAGTGGTGCAGCCACCCGACTCTCGCTTCTTCCCAAGGAGACCGAGCAGGCGCACATCTGCTACGGCGTCAGCGGGCTCAACGCGCACCATCAGGATCGGTTCACGCTGTCCGTCATCGACACCGTGCTTGGTGGCGGTATGTCCTCTCGTTTGTTCCAGGAGATACGCGAAAAGCGTGGTCTGGCCTATGCCGTCTTCAGCTTCCACGCCCTCTACCAGGACACCGGTCAGTGGGCCGTGTACGCAGGTACCCGCCCCGCCAACGCGCAGGAAGTCATCGGCATGATCCGGTCAGAACTCGACCGAGTCGCATCTGATGGAATCACCGACGAAGAGCTTCTGCGCGCGCAGAATGCGATCAAGGGACACATCGTTCTCGGCATGGAGAGTACGCGCAACCGCATGACCCGCTTGGGCAAGAACCGGGTCACCGGCGGCGAGCTGTTGCAGGTCGATGAGATCGTCGAACGCATCGAAGCCGTCGACATGGCGGGTGTGCGCAGGGTCACGAGCGACGTTCTGGAAGCCAAGCCAACGCTCGCTATGATCGGGCCGTTCGAAGAGAAGGATATTGCGCACCTCGTGTGATCCGCGAGCTGCTGTGCGCAGGTGAGACAAAAGGGGAGAGGACCGAACAATGATCGATGTACTCATCACTGGTGCTGCCGGGCGCATGGGCTCAGAAGTCGTCAAAGCGGTCTCAGCAGCCGACGGTATGCGGGTGGTTGCTGCGGTGGATCCGGCAAACCATGGTGTTACGGTATCTGATGGCAACGGGGGCCTGATCGCCTGCACGGTTGATCTTGCCGCTGCCATCCGCGAGCATTCCCCTGATGTCATGGTCGATTTCACGCATCCGTCCGTGGTCGAGAGCAACCTCGTGATCGCACTGGGCGCCGGAGTGGACTGCGTCGTCGGCACGACAGGACTTCCAGAGACGCGACTGGCGGAACTCGCCGAGGGCGCCCCTGCTGGCACCTGTCTGTTCATGGCACCCAACTTCGCCATTGGCGCGATCCTCATGATGCGTTTCGCGGCCCAGGCTGCTCGCTACATGCCGCACGTTGAGATCATCGAACTTCACCATGACCAGAAGGCTGACGCACCCAGCGGCACGGCCATGCTCACAGCTGGGCTCATCTCGCAGGCACGAGCTACCGTTCCAGACGCACCGGGCCGGGAGACAGAGATTGCAGAGGGTGCACGTGGAGCCTCAGTTCAGGACGTCACGGTTCACTCAGTACGACTTCCAGGAATGGTCGCGCACCAAGAGGTACTGTTCGGCGGACAAGGACAGACGCTCACGCTACGTCACGACTCCATCGATCGCACGTCGTTCATGCCCGGCGTGATTCTCGCGTGCCGCCAAGTCGGTGCACACGCGGGGCTCCTCATCGGTCTCGACCGCTTCATGGAGGCGTAGTCGTGTCAGTCCGCGACCTCACACCCGGTGACAGCACCATCATCGTCATGAAGTTCGGCGGGACCTCGGTCGGTACTCAGGAGGGTCGCCAAGCAATGGCCGCGCGTATCCAGGCAGCCCTTGAGGGTGACGTCTGTCCTGTCATCGTAGTCTCCGCCATGGGGCGCTCGGGGGATCCGTATGCCACTGACACCCTGTTGAGTCTCATCTCTGAAATGCCAGCTGATCCGCGCGAGCGTGACCTTCTCATGGGATCGGGCGAGATCATCTCAGCCGTGGTGGTGGCACACGAACTTCGCGCCCGCGGCATCGCCGCGCAGGCCTTCACGGGGCCCGAGGCGGGGATCAGCACTGATGGCACCCACGGCTCGGCGGCCATCACGGAGATACACCCCGGACCGCTGCTCCATGCGTGTCACCAGGGAACAGTCCCTGTGGTCGCAGGCTTTCAGGGGATCGGCCACGACGGCCAGCTCACCACGCTGGGTCGCGGCGGATCTGACACGACGGCGTGCGCACTGGGGGTTGCACTCCATGCCGACACCGTTGAGATCTACTCCGATGTCGACGGCGTCATGACCGCGGACCCACGGGCGTGCGAAAGCGCCACGGTTCTCCATACGATTCGAGCCGACGAGCTCTTCCAAATGGCCGCACACGGCAGCCGTATCGTTCACACCCCAGCGGCGGAACTGGCTCTGGCCTCAGGCATGTCTGTTCGTGTGCGCAATACCTTCAATGATCATCCAGGCACCGAAGTCGCGAACATCGGAGCCTATCGACCCGACGGCGTCGCCACAGCCGTGAGCCATCTCGACGGCATCGCCCGCGTCACCGTCCACCTCGGTGACGCCGCAGGCAGTGACGTGCACATGAACGCGCAGACCTGGATCTACCGCGCCATGGCCGATGCGGGAGTATCGCTGGACATGTTCACCCCGGCCAACGAACGACTTCTCTTCACCATCGCGTCGGACTCCCTCGCTGAGGCGTGTTCCGTTCTCACCGAACTGGGGCTGGAGTACGAGACCCGAGAGGACCTTGCAAAGGTGACACTCATCGGCGCGGGAATGCACGGAGTACCGGGCGTTATGGCGCGTATGTCGGAATATCTGCAAGAAGCCGGCGTGCATGTCGTGCAGACTGCTGACAGCCACACGACCATCTCCGTGCTCACGCCTTCGCGAGAGATGCGATCGGCGGTCGAAGCGCTTCACCGGGGTTTTGAACTTCACGACTGATTACGAAACCCCTACGACAACAGCATCCGTGCTGCGTGTGTGGCACAATACAGCAGATGGAATCATCACTTCAGCCGATTCGTTCGGCTTGAACGACAGGGGAGAGGACAGACCTATGTCCACACCACATTTCGGTCGCATGCTCACTGCTATGGTCACTCCGTTCGACGCGAACGGTGACCTCGACCTTGCGCGCGCCCAGGAATTGGCTGTCCGGTTGCTCGACCAAGGTACGGACGCACTGGTCGTCTGTGGAACCACGGGAGAGTCACCTACTGTCTTCTACGATCAGAAGATGGACCTCTTCCGTGCGGTGCTCGAAGCGGTTGACGGTCGCGCGAAAGTCATAGCGAACACCGGCGACAACTGCACCGCAGACAGCGTAACCTTCTCCAAGCAGGTCGTTGACCTGGGCGTGGACGCGATCATGACCGTAGTGCCGTACTACAACAAACCGCCGCAAGAGGGGCTGTACCAGCATTTCCGCACCGTTGCCGAAGCGGTCGAAGTCCCGGTTGTGCTCTACAACATACCCGGACGTTCCGTGGTCAATATGACTTCGGAGACGACCCTGCGACTGGCGCATGATGTGGAGAACATCGTCGCCGTCAAAGAGGCCAGCTCGGACTTCACGCAGATCGCTGAGATCATCAACGGTGCGCCGGCGGGATTTGAAGTCCTTTCGGGTAACGATACTGACACCCTGCCGATGATGGGCCTTGGTGCGACCGGCGTCATCTCCGTGGTCTCACATGTGGCGGGTATGCGCTTCAAAGAGATGATCGAAGCACAGGTGGCCGGTGAGCATACCCGTGCTCTGAGGCTGCACCTTGAGCTCCTGCCCCTCATGCAGGGACTCTTCGCAACTGCCAACCCGATCCTGGTCAAGGCCGGACT
>DFBG01000071.1:11856-12062 GCA_002367305.1 Actinobacteria bacterium UBA3086
GCGGCGTGGGTCTGCTCGAGAACTGAATCTGACTGGAACACACTGCCCAGAGCGGTGTGTGTATTCATACCAAGAGGTCTTTCGGGACCACAGAACCTAAGGAGACAACCGAAACCACCTATGACGAACAAGAAAACGCGCCTCCGCGTCATCCCGCTCGGCGGGCCGGACGAGGTTGGCAAAAACATGACCGTGATCGAGTACGG
>DFBG01000110.1 GCA_002367305.1 Actinobacteria bacterium UBA3086
TGGTCGGCACGGTGGGTCTCAACCTTTTGCTCAGCGCACGGTGGCTCTTCTTCGCTCAGGGAATGGGCGTGGGAGCGGCAGCGCTGGAGCGTCGAAAGGTTGGGCGTGTAGGACGACTCATCTACTATTTGGTGATGATCGTCGCAGACACGTTGTTCTATGCAATGAGTTTCGTCGGCCTGTTCGACTTCTGGATCAATATCCGCAAGATCGAACGGAAAGACGGAAAGGCGAAGGCATCTCTTGAGGAGCCTACGTCGTAGGGTCTAGAGTGAGAAGCACTTCTTACGAGCTGGACAGATGTGTTCGGCCCATACAAGGGAGTTAGTAATGAAGGTCATCCTGATGCAGGAAGTCAAGGGGAAAGGCGGCGAAGGCGACGTTGTCGATGTGGCGCGTGGTTTCGCGGTCAACTTTCTCCTTCCCCGACGCATGGCTGTAGCGGCCACGCGGGGCAACCTCAAGCAGCTTGAGGCGCGGATGGAAAACATCCGCAAGCGTGATGAGGGTCGTATCGCCGATGCGACTGGTTTGAAGAGCTCTTTGGATGAGAAGGCTGTGACGATCGAAGCCAAGGTGGGCGAAGAAGGCCGCCTGTTCGGTTCCGTCACGAAAGCCATGATCGAGGCAGCTATTCTCGATCAGCTCGGTGTGGAGATCGATCGCAAGAAGATCGACATCCGCGTACCCATCAAAGAGGCCGGCGAGCATGCCGTCACGGTGCAGGTCTATCGTGAGGTCAAGGCCGTCGTGACCGTCAAGGTCGTCTCCGAGGATGGCGTGGTCGTAGTGGCCGAGCCTGTCGTCGAGGCAGCCGAAGAGGTTGTAGCCGAGGTCGCCGCAGATGCGGAGTCCACGGAGGAAGTCGCGGAAGTGGTCGAAGAGACCGCCGAAGAGGCTGCCGAGTAGTACGTAGCGAACTCGGCCGGCGCGGGACCGCCCTTCGGGGCGGCCCGTGCGGTCGGTCGTGTTGATGACGCTCCAGGGGAGGATGCGCGGATGGCACAGAACGATCCTCGCGAAACACGCACGCGTGCGATCTCCTCGGCGGAGCGTGTCCCGCCGCATAACCTAGAAGCCGAGCAGGCGCTGCTCGGCTCGATGTTCCTCTCGGCGGATGCCGCTGAGGAGATCATGAACAAGGTCAAGTCCGATGACCTCTACAGACCGGCGCACCGACTGATCTTCAAGGCCATGGAGAACCTCTCCAGCCACGGCCAGCCCATCGATCATGTGAGCGTTGCGGATCGTCTGGAGACCAGCAAGGAACTGGATCGAGCCGGCGGCAAGCCGTATCTGCTCGATGTCACCAGCGCGGTTCCCACCTCGGCGAACGCACTGCGCTACGCGGAGATCGTCACCCGCACCTCGATGCTTCGTCGACTCATCGGTGCAGCGACCGAGATTGTCGCCATGGGCTTTGATGCTCCCGATGATCTTGATCAGGTCGTTGAGGACGCAGAGCGAGCAATCTTCCACGTGACGCAACAGCGCGTCGAATCCAACTTCAAGAAGATCGATGGTCTTCTCACCACCGGATTCGAAGAACTTGAGGCACTCTCCGTTCGTGGTGATCACATCGTCGGGGTGCCAACAGGTTTCAAAGATCTCGATAGTCTGCTCTCGGGCTTCCATCCCAGCGATCTCATCATCCTGGCCGCTCGCCCCGCCGTGGGCAAGACCGCGCTTGCGCTCAACATCGCGGTCAACTCTGCCAAGTCAGGTGCATCGGTGGCCGTGTTCAGCTTGGAGATGTCCGCCGAGCAACTCACGCAGCGACTTCTGTGTTCTGAGGCCCGGATAAACGCCCAAGATGTTCGCACCGGTCACGTGCAGAGTTCGGACTGGAATGCGATCCACCAGGCGATGGGCCGCTTGGGCGGTCTCGATTTCTACGTTGACGACACGCCCGCCATCTCCATCCTCGAGGTTCGCGCTAAGGCACGACGCCAGCTTCGCGGTAAGGAGAAGGGCCTCATAGTCGTCGACTACCTGCAGCTGATGCAGCCGCAGAGCCGTCGCTCCGAGAACCGCCAGACCGAGATCGCTGAGATATCCCGTGGTCTCAAGATCCTGGCTAAAGACCTGCATATGCCTGTGCTCGCGCTCTCGCAGCTCTCTCGTGCGGTCGAGCAGCGTGCGGGCAAGCGTCCCATGCTCTCGGATCTTCGTGAGTCAGGAGCGATCGAGCAGGACGCCGACGTCGTCATGTTCATCGATCGCAACACGGATCCTCGAGGCGAAGAGGATGAAGAGGGTCGTCCCGCGAAGGGCACGGCGGAGATAATCGTCGCCAAGCACAGGAACGGCCCTGTCGGGAATGTGCCGCTCGTCTTCAATGAGCGCTACACCAAGTTCGTCGACTATACGTCCAAGGCGCCGTAGGGTCTGCTCACGTCCTCTATCGATGCGAGGCTAGCATCCACCGGCCATGAGGCGCTCGAACTCTTTGGGGTCCCACCCCACCATCGCTCGGCTCCCGACCCTGATCACCGGTACGCCGTACTGGCCGGTCATGAGAGCCATCTCCCGACGCGCCTCGAGGTCGTGGATGATGTCGGCATCCTCGTATTCGACACCATGCTCATCCATGTAGCGCTTTGCGGCTACGCAGTGGTGGCAGGTCTCGGTCGAGAACACCTTCACGCTTCTGGGCAGATCGTGTGCGGGTTTGGAATTCATGGGCAACTCCTTCTCGTTCCCTGATCAGATGGTACCCGTGCGCGGGCGAGCAGTGCGATACTCGATGCTTTCAAGGATGACAAGTTCGGGTTGGGTACATATTCGCGGCAGATTTGATTCAATCGGCTCGCTGGACACCGATACCCCTAGGGGTATAGAATGCGGGTCGCAACCTGTCTTCAGGAGGTCTTTCGTGTCGCAGAATGTCACTTCACCGCAGCAGGCGCATGCGTTGGTGCGCATCATCTCCCGTCTGCCCAAACACCTCGTGCTCATTATTCCCGTGAGCATGGTGCTCGGTCTCGCCACCGGTCTCGTTCTGGACCTCTCTCCCTTGAAGGTCTTGATCCTGCCCATCACCATGCTGATGGTCTATCCCATGCTCGTGAACTTCAAGCCAGCGCAGGCGCTCAGCCTCAAGGATGGCAAGGCCGTGGGCTTGGCCATGACACTCAACTTCGTGGTTCTACCGATCGTGGCCTGGCTTCTTGCCCGCGTTTTCTTTGGGGGAGAACCGGAGTTGTTTGTCGGCTTGGTTCTGATCGGCCTGTTCCCCACTTCGGGAATGACGATTTCTTGGACCGGTTTCGCAAAGGGCAATGTGGCGGCCGCGGTCAAGATGACGGTGTTCGGTCTGCTTGCGGCTTCCGTACTTGCTCCGCTCTATCTTGTGGCGCTCGCGGGCACGGTTGTGAGCGTCGATGTGCTGAGCGTTGCCCAGACCGTGCTCCTGGTGGTATTCGTGCCCATGGTCGCGGGAGTCCTCACCCGTCGTCTTCTGGTGTCGCGGGTGGGTCAGGAGGCGTACAAGAAGCGGATCGCGCCCGTCTTCCCGGGTCTCTCCACTATCGGGGTGTTTGCCATTGTCTTCCTCGCCATCGGCCTCAAGGCTCGCATGATCGTTTCCGATCCAGCCATGCTCGTGCGTGTTGCTGCGCCGCTCGCGCTCTTCTATCTCATCGCGTTCGGCATCGCCACTCTGGCGGGTAAGATCATGTTGCCGCGCGGTGATGCGATAGCGGCCGTATACGGCAGCGTCATGCGCAATCTGTCCATTGCATTGGGAATCGCCATCGCTTCGTTCGGGCCTGAGGCTGCTCTTGTGCTGGCGGTGGCGTACATCGTTCAAGTACAGGGCGCGGCATGGTACGTGAAGCTGGCGGATCGACTCTTTGGGACTGTTGCGCACCCGAAGGGGCTAGTGGCCACCGATCGCGCCTGATGTTGCGTTTCAGCCCTGTATTCTGAGCGCGAGGTGGCGTAAAAGCGCCGTCTGCGGCATACTGACTCGGGCGCCCACTCCACGTGGGTGCAGTGCATGTCGCCTCGGCTCAGGCGGCTGCCCGGTCCGGGAGCGGCGCAATGGTCCGCGGGACCGATCACTTCGAGGAGCATCACACACATGGCCGGAATAGTGCTGGTCGGCGCCCAGTGGGGCGACGAAGGCAAGGGTAAGATCACCGACCTGATCGCCGATGACATGGACTATGTCGTTCGGTTCCAGGGCGGCAACAACGCGGGGCACACCGTCATCCATGGCGGACGCACACTCAAGCTGCACCTGATCCCGTCGGGCATCATGTATCCGCATATCACGCCGGTCATCGGCAACGGATGCGTCATCGACCCCAAGGTCCTGCTCGAGGAGGTCGACCGCATCGAGGCCGACGGCCTCTCCACTCATCGCCTGCAGATCAGCTGCAATGCGCATGTGATCATGCCGTATCACAAGGATTTGGACGGTGCGAGCGAGCGTCGTCTGGGCAAGCTCGAGATCGGCACTACCCGCCGCGGCATCGGCCCGGCGTATCAGGACAAGTCATCGCGTATGGGTCTGCGCATCCAGGACCTGCAGGACGAGCACATCTTCCGCAAGAAGGTGGAAGCCGCTCTGGTTGAGAAGAACGACATTCTCGAGAAGATATACGGGCTGCCGACGTACACCGTCGACCAGATCGCCGACGAGTATCTTGAGTATGCAGAGCGCATCAAGCCGATGATCGCCGACACATCTCAGATGATCAACAAGGCGCTCGGCGCTGACCAGTGGGTGCTGTTCGAGGGCGCGCAGGGGACTCTGCTCGATATCGACCACGGCACCTATCCTTTTGTGACGTCGAGCAGCCCGACCGCAGGTGGCGCGTGCACCGGTGCAGGAGTAGGGCCTAAGGCCATCGATCGGGTGCTGGGTATCGCCAAGGCGTATATCACTCGGGTGGGCTCCGGTCCGTTCCCGACAGAGCTTCATGACGAGACCGGTGAGATGCTCACGCAGATCGGCGGAGAGTTCGGCACCACGACCGGTCGTCAGCGTCGCTGCGGCTGGTACGACGCGGTTATCGTCAAGTACACGGTGCAGGTCAGCGGCCTGACCGATCTGGTTCTCACCAAACTCGACGTGCTCTCAGAACTCGACACGATCAAGGTCTGCGTCGCCTATGAGTACGAGGGTCACCGCTACAACAACCTGCCGTGCCATCAGACGGTGTTCCATCACGCGAAGCCGATCTACGAGGAGCTTCCGGGCTGGAAGACCGACATCACGGGCTGCCGACACTTTGAGGATCTGCCCAAGGAAGCGCGCGACTACGTGCAGTTCATCGAGGACCTCGCCGAGGTTCCGGTCTCCATGATCGCCGTGGGGCCGAGTCGTGAGCAGACGATCATGCGCCGCTGGGATCCGCGTCCTTAGCGGATTCGTATCGACCCTTATGGGTAGGTAGAAACCCGCGAGGGAGGCGCAATGGGTCGGAACTGGACACGTAGTCTAATTTTTGGCGGCGGCATCCTGTTCATGCTGGGCGTGATCGATCCGCTCGAAGGGTTCCCCCTCGTCGTTTTGGGCATGGCCGCTGTGTACTTGGGAGAACGCAGGCTCGAGGGGCGTTTCGCCAAGCCGCTTCTGATTGAGACCATCGCCGCCCTGATAGGCGTTATCGCCATGCTCGGCATCACCTTCATGGGAGGAACCGGCGGTTCAAGCGGTCTTTCCATGTGGTGGCTGGTGACCGTCTTGCCGTATCCCGCTGCCATCCTGGCGGCCATAGTGACGATTCTTCTCGTGCTGCTCGAGTTCCGCCGCAGAGAACTCGAAGCCGAAGCCAGAACCCAGAAGCACCCCGGTAGCCGACCTGGCTCCGAGGCGCTTGAGTGAACTGGGCGCCGACTACTCTGCCGGCATCGCGCACCGTGTCGTCACGATCGACTCATCCCGTCGCGTGGGGATAGCGCCGGGATCACGGTGAGTGTGGCAAGTCCGGCGACCGTCATGGATACCCACATGATCATCGAGACTTGCGGGTGGATCTTGAATGGGGAAAGCCAAAGGGCAGAGAGCCCCAGCGCGATACCCAGCGCATTCGCAGCGATCGGGCGTCCGGCCTTGTCTATGGCCCTGAGCACGTACCCGGGCCCGTCCTTGCGCGCGTAGTCGATCGCCGCGACGAGATGGATCGCATAGTCGATGCCTACGCCGATCACGATGCTCGACACGATCGCCGTCATGAGGTTGAGCTGGATTCTGGAAACGACCAAGAAGCCGAGGAGCGCGGTGACAGTGAGCGCGATCGGTACGAGTGACACGATCGTCTCCTTGAGCCGACGATAGGCCAGCAGCAGCATCACGAACACGAGAGCGAACGCTGCGATGAGCGATCCGATCTGGGCCTGGAGCACGAGACGTGCGATCTCGTCCCAGAGCACCGGCATGCCGGTCAGGGTGCGGATTTCGGGTGCTTCGTCGGCGTATTCGATCCATTGCTGGAGCTCAGCGGTCTCGAATTGACCGGGGAACAGCATGAAGCGCATGCCGTCGCCCGAAACCATGGGACCCAAGGGGGATGCGGTCTCGCCCGAGAGCATGCCCGCGGCCGCCTCGGGTGGAAGACCCTCGATGATGTCCAGCGGTGAGAACACGCGAACCACGCCCGGAAGCTTCTCGAGTTCTCGCTCGATCTCGGACAGCCGAGCAATGCCAGCGGTGTCGGTCGGGTCGAACACGAACTCACCTGCCAGGGGTGTCGCCGCGCCGAAGACCTCGGACATGCGCTCGAAGCCCATGCGGATCTCATCGTTCTGCTTGAAGAAGAAGAGTTGGTCGGAATCTACTTCGAGCTGAGGTATGAATGCGGCGCCGAACAGAATAACCGCCACACCGAGACCGGCGGCGAACCAGCGACGCAGGGCGAGTCCTTTCAGGGCTCCGGTGATTCGTGAGCCGAGCACTGCGTGTCGGCGGTGGGGCTCGATGGTGAGACGGGAGAGCAGGGCCGGTAGCGCCCAGAACGAGATGAACCCCGCATAGCCGATTCCCACGGCGGTGAAGAGTCCGAGCTGCCGGATCGGCTCGACATCGGTGACGAGCAGCGACAGGAAGCCTGCCATGGTCGACAGCGATGTGAGGATCATGGGGATGCCGACCTGCCGGAGTGTGGTGGCGACCCTCTCGACGGTGCGATCGGTGCGCTCGACCTCTTCTTGGTAGTGCATCACGAAGTGCAGTCCGTCAGCAGAGCCCATGACGATCACGAAGATGGGAACGATGATGGTGACGATATCCACCGCCGTGCCCGTCGCTGATATCGTCCCGAACGTCCAGAGGGATCCGAGCAGGGCTGGGATCACCGCCATGACGGACAGACGTCTGTCACCGATATTGGCGTAGAAGGTACTCAGAAGCAGGATCACGACAACGGGTGGGATCACCAGAAGGAACCATCCGATGCGGTCGAGCACGCTGGCGAAGATCACCGGGTTGCCGGTGAGCGTCACTTCGAGGTTGGCTGGCCACTCGGTCTCAAGGAGTTCTCCGGCAGTTGCCAGACCGTCCTCACCGGGGCTGATGATCGCGAGCGCGTGCTGCCCGTCATCTGAGATCAGGAGATCGAGCGCGGGATTGCTGCCCAGCAGCTGATCGATCACCTCGGCGGGCGCATTCTCGATCATGGTCGACGTGAGCGCTTGACCGTTAAGCGGATTGAGTTCCGGGACCGCCGACGAGACCGATTCGACGCCCTTTACGTCGCGCATCCGGTTGGTCACGAGCGCGAGCGAGGAGAGCCCCGAACGTTCCCGGAACGAGCCCTCGTCGGCGATTGTCACTAGGGCATTGATCGTGTCGGTCGCACCGTACTTTTCGTTGAGTGCGTTGAACTCCTCGCCCGCTTCGTGGCCTTCCGTGATGAACGAGGCGACATCGGCGTTGAAGTTGATGAAGAACAGAGAAGTGATCGCGGAGATTGTAAGGAGGCCAGTGATGACTAGAATCATGCGCGAGCGCTGTACAATGAAGCGAGCTAGCCGATCCATGAGGTCTCCTTCTGTGCGGGGCCCACTGTCAGTCAACTGGAGGTCAGCATAACGCAGGCTTCATACGTGCGCGTGGTGGGCTACAATCGTCCTCGTGTGTTGCGTCATGGGTGAGGCACGCTTCGAAACCACATCACGGGAGGCAGATATGCGCATCCTCGTTCTTGGCGGGGGCGGCCGGGAGCACGCCATTGTTGTGAAACTGGCCGAGTCACCCCTGGCCGATGAGATCCTCGTTGCTCCGGGTAACGGAGGAACGGCCGCGATCGCGACCAATATCGAGCTCGACATAGAGGACGGTGCCGCCGTCGCGGCGTACGCAAGCGAGCAGGATGTCGGGCTCGTTGTCATCGGGCCGGAGGCGCCACTCGTATTGGGAGTTGGCGATGCAGTGCGCGCAGCGGGCATTCCGGTGTTCGGCCCTGGCGCTGAGGGTGGTCGACTGGAGGGCTCCAAGGAGTTCGCCAAGGACATCATGCGCCGCTATGACATACCCACCGGGTTCTCAGAGGCCTTCACTGACTGCGATGCGGCGATGGAGTACTTGGAGGACGTCGAAGCACCTATCGTGATCAAAGCCGACGGTCTGGCTGCGGGCAAGGGCGTCACGGTCGCTATGGATATCTCCACCGCCCGCCATGCGATCAATGAGTGCTTTGACGGTCGTTTTGGCGATGCAGGTTCGACGGTGCTCGTCGAGGAGTTCCTCGCCGGACCGGAGTGTTCACTCCTTGCTTTCACTGACGGCGAGACGATCATTCCCATGGCTCCCGCCCAAGATCACAAGCGCGCATACGACGGCGACGCCGGCCCCAACACGGGCGGCATGGGCGTCTACTCACCCGTCCCCATCGTCACTGAAGCCGAGTACGCGTCGATGATGGCCTCCATGGTCAAGACCGTGAAGGGCCTTGCCGCCGACGGAATCGACTACCGTGGCGTGCTCTACGGCGGTTTCATTCTGAGCGACGAGGGCCCCAAGGTCCTAGAGTTCAACGCTCGTTTTGGAGACCCGGAGACGCAAGTCGTACTCCCTCGGCTCAAGGGAGATCTCGTAGAGATCATGCTCGCCACCGCTGAGAAGCGGCTGGANNGAGATCGGATGGCGCGATGAGTGGGCCGTTTCCGTTGTGCTCGCCTCGGGCGGATATCCCGATGCTTACGAGAAGGGTAAGGTCATCTCCGGCATCTCTGATGCACAGGCTCTGGAGGACGTGACGGTGTATCATGCCGGCACCAAGCTCGACGAGAACGGAATAGTCCTCACCAACGGTGGCCGCGTGCTCAACGTGACCGCGCTGGGTCCTGATTTTGCGTCGGCACAAAAGTTGGCGTACCGGGCAGTCGGCAAGATTGGATTCGAGGACATGTTCAATCGCACGGATATCGGTGCCAGGGCCCTCAAGGGCCGCAGCGCTTGGGAGGTCTAGCATGCTCGCGGAACGTATACTCACCTCGGTCATGCGCCGAGAGAATGCTCGCAACCTTCGGCTGCAGCCGTTCGCAAAGCCGGCACTGCCCGACCCCAAGCCGGGCGTCGACTACATGTTGTACGTCCACATCCCGTTCTGTGAGCGGCTGTGTCCGTACTGCTCGTTCAACCGCTTTCCGTTCTCGGAGGAGCGGGCGGTTCCGTACTTTGAGCAGCTGCGCACCGAGATGCGCATGGTCGCCGAGCAGGGCTACGACTTTGGCTCCATGTACGTTGGCGGCGGCACACCTACCGTCATGGTCGACGAGCTCTGCAAGACCATCGACCTGGCGCGGGAACTCTTCTCGATTCAGGAGGTCTCCAGCGAGACCAACCCTAATCACCTGATACCGGAGATCGTCGATCCGCTTGTCGATCGGGTGCAGCGATTCAGTGTTGGGGTTCAGTCGTTCGATGATGGGCTGCTGAAGGAGATGGACCGTTACGATAAGTACGGTTCGGGCGCGGAGATCCTTGAGAGGCTCCAGTCCATCGAAGGTCGGTTCCACTCACTCAACGTGGACATGATCTTCAACTTCCCCAGCCAGACGCCCGAGATGCTGCTCCACGATGCGGAGATGCTCAGGGCCTCACAGGGTAACCAGACCACGTTCTATCCGCTCATGGCCTCTCCCGTTGTTCAGAGGCAGCTCGCCACCACGGTTGGCAAGGTCGACTACGCACGGGAGGCCCGCTATTACGAGACGCTCGTGCGCGAGCTCTCCGACACCTATGAGCCAGCAAGCGCGTGGACGTTCTCGCGCATCGCGGGCGGGATGATCGACGAGTACATCGTGGACTATGAGGAGTATGTGGGCATTGGTTCGGGTGCCTTCTCGTATCTCGGCGGTGCCATCTATGTGAACACCTTCTCATTGCGCGAATATGGCAAGGCGCTGAATGAGGGGAACTCCGCCGTGAGCGCCTGGCGTCCGTTCGCCAAGCGCGAGCAGATGCGCTACCGCTTCATGATGGGGCTCTTTGGCCTTGGTCTCGACAAGCTCAAGTTCAAACGTGATTTTGGTGTGACCGTGGAGCAGGGTCTGCGCACGGAGAACACCTTCATGCGACTCGCCGGCGCCTATGATGTCGACGACGTTCAGCACATCACGCTGACGCCCAAGGGTCGCTACCTGCTCGTGGCCATGATGCGCGAGTTCTTCATCGGCGTGAACAGTGTGCGGGATCAGGCGCGTGCGGTACTGCCGCCCGAGGAGCGCGAGCTGCTATTTGGAGCAGGGTGCGCCATGGACGAGGGGCACGCGGCCGAGGAAACCTTGACGGCAGCGGACGGCATGCCCACCCCCTGAGTGAACCGTTACAATGAAGGCCGATTGAGATCGCGTTGACACGAGGTCGGCGCTCGAGCGTATCGGAGGCATGGATGAGTGACACACCCCTTGTGGGGATCATCATAGGTTCCACCTCTGACATGGGGGTCATGGAGGACTGCTCCAAGCAGCTCGAGGAGTTCGGCGTGCCTTTCGAGCTGATCGTTGCGTCTGCGCATCGCAATCCCGACAAGGTGCACGAGTGGGCTTCGTCGGCGGCGGGGCGTGGCATCAAGGTCATTATTGCGGCGGCGGGAAAGGCGGCTCATCTGGGTGGAGTCGTGGCTGCGTTCACTCCTTTGCCTGTGATCACCGTGCCCATGAAGACTTCTGATCTGGGCGGTCTGGATTCACTGCTTTCGATGGTGCAGATGCCGCGGGGTGTACCAGTTGCATGTGTTGCTATCAACGGAGCCAAGAACGCTGCAATCCTCGCCACGCAGATGCTGGGGACCTCGATGCCAGAGTGGCGCGAGTGCATAGTGGCTATGAAACGGGAAATGACCGAGGCGTAGAACGCGGCACCCCGCATGGCGGGCAACCTGAAGTTTTCTGTCCGCACTGCCGATACTCACATGACAGGGACAATCCGAGCGGGGAGGCCCGGGGCATGAAAGCACTACACGCTGACGATGGGTTCACGCTGGTCGAGCTCATGGTTGTTGTGCTCATCATCGGAATTCTCGTCGCAATCGCCATACCGGTTTTCAACACGGCAAAGGCGAATTCGCAGAGGAAGACCTGTTTTGCCAATCAGCGCACGATTGAGTCCGCTGTCCAGAACTGGTCTGCTCAGCACGATCAGGAAGTCTCAAGTGTGGCGGGTCTCGTAGACGGGGACCATCCATTCATCGGTGAGTACATCTTCAGAGTTCCTCCGCTGTGCCAATCAGCTGCGACGCCTAACGATCCCATGATCGTGACCGCGGCGAACGGGGCATACACTCTCGATGCGAGCGGCACAGTAAATGCGTGTACGTTCGGGTCATCTCAGCACGGGTATTACAACTAGCCCCACCGAGCGCTCTCAGCGATAATGAATCGAAATGGCGTGTTTTCGTATGCGCCAACCTGTCGTCACCCGAGGAGGAACCATGCCGCACTCACCTTATGAGGATGTCCGTGTCTCTGGACACTTGATCGATTCCGGAATCGTCTCAGCCATCATGGATCGCATCGTCGCACTTGATGGTGAGTTCGAGACGCTTTCCTTTGATGTGGGTCGCACGAACGAGGATGAGTCCGTTGCCAAGCTTCGAGTTCGAGGCCGCGATGTCGCCCATCTCGATGAGTTGCTGGGTGTGATCCAAGAGTTCGGAGCGGTGTCGGTCGACCCCGACGATGCCGAACTCGCCCCGGCACCTACCGATGGAGTTCTCCCTGACTGCTTCTACTCGACCTCTAATCTCGAGACCGCCATCCGGGTCGCCGGCATCTGGGTTCCTGTGGCTGATTCGGAAATGGACCTGGCGGTGTGCGTGGACCCGGAGGCCAAGTCGGCCAGGACAGTGCCCATGGCGGACGCGAAGGCCGGAGATCTATTCGTCGTGGGGCATACCGGTATCAGGGTGAAGCCGCAGGAGCGCCCGCGCGACAAGCAGGCATTCGAGTTCATGGCCTCCGAGGTCTCCTCGGAAAAGCCCAAGGCGCAGGTTGTGGCACAGGTCGCACGCATACTTCGCGATACCCGCGAGTCGGGCAAGAAGATCGTTGCCGTGGTGGGACCAGCAGTCGTGCACACGGGTGCTGGCAAGGAGCTGGCTCGACTTGTGCGCATGGGCTATGTCAGCGTCATGTTCGGCGGCAACGCGGTGGCCACCCACGACATCGAGTCCGCACTCTACGGGACTTCTCTGGGGGTCTCGCTGGAGGAGGGGACGCTCGCTGTCGGTGGCCACGAGCATCACCTACGCGCCATCAATACCATTCGTGGGTGCGGGTCGATTGCCGAGGCTGTCGAGCAAGGAGTCCTCACCGAGGGGCTCATGTATACCCTCGTAGAGACAGGCACACCGTTCGTGCTTGCAGGTTCGATTCGTGATGATGGCCCGTTGCCGGACGTGATCACCGATTCGATCCAAGCCCAGGGAGCCATGCGTGAGGCCGTTCAGGATGCTGGTGCATGCCTCATGCTCTCGACCATGCTTCATTCCATCGCTACGGGGAACATGCTTCCTGCGGCGGTGGCTACGGTGTGCGTTGATATCAACCCCGCGGTTGTGACGAAGCTTTCGGATCGTGGCAGTTGGCAAACGATTGGAATCGTCACAGACGTCGGCCTGTTTTTGGAGCAGTTGGCGAACAGCCTTGAGGGCGACGCCCCCGCATAGCGCACTGCCACAAGGTGAGCGCCTGCTGAGCGTTCCCGGAATACGGTGGTCTTCAGGAAGGGGAGTATTCGGATGAGGAAGAAGATGATCCGAGGCGACGATGAGTGGCGTGAGTTGCTCACCAGCGACCAGTTCCGCGTTCTGCGACGCGCCGGAACCGAAACGGCTTTCTCAGGGGAGTACACCGATCTCGAGGTGGATGGTGTGTACCTGTGCGCCGGATGCGGTGCTGAGCTGTTCTCGTCGGCGACCAAGTTCCATTCCGGCTGTGGCTGGCCGAGCTTCTACAAGCCCATCGAGCCAGAGGCTGTGGAAGAGCACGAGGATCTCAGTTTCGGTAGATCGCGTGTCGAAGTCACCTGTTCCGTGTGCGACGGGCATCTGGGGCACGTGTTCACCGACGGGCCGCCTCCCACCGGGCTGAGGTACTGCATCAATTCGGTGTCTTTGGACTTTCGGGAGGGGGAGTAGGGCTTCTAAGCAGGTATATTTCGTATATACGAAGAAAACTTGTTAGTATCGCCTCACTTTGGGGACTTTCTAAGTAGAAAGCAAACCAGAACAAAGGAGGCGGGTACAATGAAGGCCCTCACCAGGACAGCAACAGACACCCGCCGACGCGCGAGGGTATTCGCCACTGTGGCACTCGCCGCAGCGATGGTTCTCATGATGGTAGTACCGAGCTTCGGCGCCACCACTGTAAACCTGCACACCCCCCACGTTGGTGCGAGCAGCTCAACATTCAACAACGACCCAGACGACGGCGGACTTTCCGCTGACGTCGTATGGCACTTCGTTCTCAACGGGCTTGATCGCGGAACGTCCGCGGCGCAGCTCACTGTGACATTCGCTGGGGCTGGAACCTCAGTCGTCAACGCACGAGTCGTTGGCCAGGGACAGACTCAGCACTTCTACGTTGGAACCGCCGGACACGACGTTCTGGTGGGAGCGTACGCAATGGTCGACTCCGAGAGCACGGGGAACTTGGTTCTGAGCCACGTTTCTTACGATCAGGTCGAGCCTCCGGTTGACGAGGAGCCTCCGGTCGATGAAGAGCCCCCAGCGGATGATCCCCCAGCAGAC
>DFBG01000108.1:0-1147 GCA_002367305.1 Actinobacteria bacterium UBA3086
ACGATCGACATGGAGATGGCCGTGCGGCACGCCGAGAAGATGGTGCGCAAGTCGGGCGGACGCCATAAGGGTCCGGCGCCGTTCGACGACGAGGACCGCGATCACTTCGTCACCGTGCTCAAGCGGATGCTGGAGGCTAAGCCCAAGGAGAGCCCGGTCGACGATCCCTCCGAGCCGTTGTTGGGCTGAACCTGAAAGCGCGCGGTCGACAATCGCCCTTGAACCCCGCATCCTGCGGTATGCTGGGCACGTTCCTCGCTGTCGCGTTGGCGGACGAAGCGAGCGGGACATCCGGTCACGATTCTGAGGAGGCGGCACGCACGTGAAGCACGGTCGACTGCACACCATCGCCGGCTGCATGAGCAGCGGCAAGACCGGTGAACTCATCAGGCTCCTGTCGCGCCATCGTGTGATCGGCGACGACATCGTCATCTACAAGCATTCGGTGGACACGCGAGATGGCGACAAGGCGCGCTCCCGGCTTGGCACCGAGATGGAGGCGATCGTGGTCTCCTCGTCGGATCAGATCATGCGCGGACCGTGTCGCGTGGTAGGCATCGAAGAGGCGCAGTTCTTTGACGAGGGCCTGGTCAAACGCGTTCAGGAGCTGCTCGACGACGGCTGTCAGGTCTATGTGACCGGCCTCAACCAAGACTTCCGAGGCGAGCCATTCGGCGTCATGCCCGTCCTCATGTCACTTGCCGACGAACTCTCGCTGCTGACCGCCATCTGCCAGAAGTGCCACGGCGTGGGTACGCGTACGCAGCGTTTGATCGACGGCGAGCCCGCTCCCTGGGATTCGCCGACGGTGCTCGTCGGCGGTGCGGACTACTACGAGGCGCGCTGCCCCGACTGCCATGAGGTGCCAGCAGCCGAGTAGACGCGCCGGTCAGCTCAGAACGAGCTTGCTGCCCAGACCGACGGCGACGTACGCGTCGCCGAACGCCTTGCGGAACAGTTCACATCCTCGCTCGCCGGAGCAGTGAGTGGGGGCGGCCTGTTGCACGTCGAGCCGTTTGAGCTCTGCGATGACCTGGGAGATCCTGGTGTCGTCGGAATCCTTGAGGTGGAAGCCTCCCAGGATCAGCGCAAGATCACCCCACTCAGCTACGCGTGTGGCGATCTTGACGATACCGGGATGAGCACA
>DFBG01000108.1:1268-6111 GCA_002367305.1 Actinobacteria bacterium UBA3086
CGTGTTTTGAATTCGTCGGGGAATGACCGTGGCATGAACACCGCACTCGGCTCGCAGGCATCGAGCAGGGCGCTCAGACCGCCCGTGTGATCGCTGTGATAGTGAGAGAGTACGACGATGTCGATGTCGGCGAGGTCGATGCCCAGCTCGCTCAGATTGTGCATGAGCGTGGGACCGTCTCCGCCCGTATCGAAGAGCACTGTCGTCGCGCTCGTTTCGATAAGGCAGGAGAATCCCCACGCAGAGCTCAAATCGGCCCCGCTGTGGCTGACAGGGGCGTTGTTGTCGTAGACGACGGTCAGTGTGGCAGCGGGCTGTTCCATACGTGCATCCTCCTTGGGCGTTCTATCCCTCGGAGTCGGAGTTCGCCTAGCGTCCCACGTCTCCTGCAGCACGATCCCGGAAACTCGCTGCGAACTCCATGAAGCGGTACACGTCGGCGAATGTCGAGGCGATGCCCAACGAGGCTCGGATCGTGTTGGGGACCTTGCCGGTGGCGTCCTCGATGACCCGTTGGCATTGGTTGTAGGTGACCGGCACCGTTGACTCGTCGAAGCATTCGGCCATATCGTCGCGCGTGATGTTATGCGCGATCTCGCCATCGCCCGGGTTGCAGAAGCAGCCGGTGCGTACGCTGATGAGCTGTTCGCCCGCCAGAGCTTCGATGCGCTGGACGTCGTAGACTGCACCCTCCGGATCAAGGAGATAGAAGGCGATCGTGGCTCCTCGGCGGTCTGTGGTCTCGGGTCCGAATATCTGCACCATGGGCGCGCCGTTGGAGTGGGCGAGTGACCCCATCTGGGTCAGCAGCCAGTCGCAGAGGTCCGTGACGTGCCCGTGGATCGTGTCGATGCCGATGCTCGAGAGGTGGCGCAGGCCGATCGTGATCGCTGAGAGACCCAGGTAGTCGACGGTACCGTCCTCGAAGCCGGTCGATCCGGGGGCGAGGTGATACCAGCCCTCTCCCTGTACGGATGCGAGCGTGATCGTGCCTCCTGCGAACCATGGGCGACGAAGCTTGCCCAGCGCTTCTTTGCGTGCGATCAGTGCGCCGAGGCCGGTGGGATAGCCGAACATCTTGTAAAAGGAGAGCGGCACGAAGTCGGGCTTGATCGCGCTCAGGTCGAGTCGATTCGTGGGTGCGAAGGCGGCGGAGTCGAGCAGCACGTCCCAGCCGTTCTCGTGTGCCTCCTCGATCCACTCCAGAGGGTGCTGCACGCCGGAGAAGTTCGACTGCGCAGGATAGGCGAACAGGCGATGCTTGCAGGAGGATTCGCGTGTCAGACCTCGGCGGATGAGATCCTCATCCAGGCGCAACTCAGGCTTCCGCACGGGTACGTATACGACCTCCGCTCCGCCTCGGCGGGCAAACTCACGGATGCCGTTGACGGAGTTGTGGTTGTCGTAGGAGAGCAGATAGCAGGCGCCCTCCTCAAACGGATACGACTCACCGACGAGCTTGAGCGCACCGCTGGCGTTCGCGGTGAAGATGACCTCGTACTCATCAGGATCGGCGTTGAAGAACTCGAAGACCGCTGCGCGGGCCTCATCCACGAAGTGTGTGGCTGCGAGTGAGGACGGGTTGTGCGAGTGGGGATTCCCCATCACGTGATCGCTCAGCAACTCGTGATGTGCGGTGATCTGGGATTCGGCGTAGAGACCGCCCCCCGTGTAGTCGAGGTAGACGTGACCGAGCCGATCGAGGCGCCCGTAATCAGCGCTACGTAGTTCGCCCAGTGCGTCAGTTCGGTTGCGTGACCCATGGGCGTCGACGAATGCTTGGAATGCGAATTCGCGATCTTTGGGGTGATAGTCACTCACGGAGGCTCCTGTAGGTCGTCGAATTCTCGCGGTTCTGCGAAGAATCGTTTGTTTGCAGGGCATAGCATAACGCACGTTACCGGGAGGGAATACCGTGGCGTGATGGTTGCTGGGCGTATACTCCCAAGGGTATGAGTTCCTGACCCTCATATTTGGTTCGATACGTGTTGCATTCCCATATCGCCTAGGAGACACCTACATGACCGAGCCCGCGTCCCTTCCTGTGACCTCACCGAGAGGTCCTGTTTCGCGCGCTCCCAAGCGTGTATCGACTTCCGCGCGATGGCGTCGCGGCGTTCAGTACGGGTCGTTTCTCGTGTTCGCGCTCATGTCGTTCGGTTTCCTGAACTCGACCAACTGGGACTTAGCCAACGCGTTCTTCATCTTCGACCCTCTGGTCGGGATCGCGTCGATGATCTCAGCACAAACTGTGTTCCCCTTGCTCGCGATCGGCAGCGTCATCACTCTCGCCGTGACGTATCTGCTCGGCCGCGTCTGGTGTGGCTGGATCTGCCCTCTCGGCACCGCACTCGATGTCGTGCCGCCGACGAAGAAGAAGATCCGCATACCTGGTGAGCGTATGTTGCGCGGCCTCAAATACGTGTTTCTGCTGGTGATTCTTGCCGGGGGCGCAATGGGTACGCTTGCGTTGTCGTGGCTCGATCCAATCACCATCATGGGCCGCACGCTCACCGTGGGCATCGAGCCGTTCGTGCAGACTCGTGACATCGCCATGCCAGCTCCGGAGTTCGGCCAGGTCTGGCCGAGTCTGTTCGTGCTCGGCTTCTTTGTGCTGATCGTTGGCCTCAGTGCGATCCGCTCTCGCTTCTGGTGTCGCTACGCTTGTCCGCTGGGCGCTCTCCTCGCGATTGTCGCGCGCTTCTCGCGTGTGCGTCCCACAGTTGATGGGTCTTCCTGTATCTCCTGCAGTAAATGCGCACGAACGTGTTCCGTCGAGGCTGTCTCCGCTACAGATGGCTACTCCATGGACAGTGCTGAATGCGTCATGTGTCTCGAATGTGCGGATGTATGCCCCAAGGATTCAGTCTCGTTCCCCATCACTTCCCACACAGTTCAAGAGGGGAGTGTGGGTCCCACGCGCCGGGAGTTCGTCGGAGTGGCTGGAGCTGCGGCGGCAATGACGGCCGCAACGGCCGTTGCCCCCGACAGAGCGTTGGCCGCAGTCGGGGGCGAACTTCCCCCGTTGTCCACCGTCGCGTCTCTAATAGAAGAGTGCGTGAGATGTGGAAGATGCTCTGATGCCTGTCCCTATGGACTGATCGAATCGAACACCTCGGTTTTGGAGCCTGACACGCTGTTCACACCTCGGCTGAACCATTCGGATGGTCGCTGCACAGAGAACTGCAACGAGTGTGGCGACGCCTGTCCCACCGAGGCCATTCCGGTAAATGAGAACCGACTCGTCGCTGTCATCGGTGACCAGAAGTGCATGGCGTGGGTCACTGGCCGACATTGCAGCCGTTGCACGCCGTTCTGTCCGGTGCCCGACGCGATCATCGACGCCCGCGTTCAGCCGGGAGCGGAGCATCTGGCCGATGCGCCGGTCGAGCTCCCTTGGATCGATCCCGAGGTCTGCATCGGCTGTGGGCTCTGCCTGGGACACTGCCCTGGCCGCTTCTCCGAGGGTGTTGTCATGTTGCCCCGCGTCTGACGGTCTTCCTGCGGGTTTTGTCGGCCCATTGCGCTACCATGGAACCTGTCGGATCGCGCGTGGACAGGGGCAGGACATGTCGCAGCTTGGCGTTCATTCAGAGGTGGGCACGCTCCGCACCGTGCTCGTGCACCGGCCAGGTCTCGCTCTCGAGCGCCTCACTCCTCAGAATCGCGAGAGCTTCCTGTTCGACGACCTCGTGTGGGTCGAGCGTGCACAGCGTGAGCACGACGACTTTGTTGCGGTCATGCGAGACAGGAATGTCGAGGTCCTCTATCTACAGGACCTGCTGACCGAGACACTCGAATCCTCCAATGCTGCCCGCAATGAACTTGTGGAACACGCGGTCTCCTCGCACACCGTCGGCCTCTCACTGGTTCACGGGCTTCGGTCGCATCTGTTGGGGCTCGATTCTGCGCAACTGGCCGATGTTCTCGTCGGCGGACTCGTGCTCTCTGAGTTGGGTGAGTACGACCTGGACGAGCTCAATCGGCATTCACTGGGCGCCATGCTCGCAGGGCCCGACACATTCGTCCTGCCCCCACTGCCCAACACGCTCTTCACGCGCGACTCCAGCGCGTGGCTGTATGGTGGCGTGGTGCTTCCGCCGCTGTTCTGGCACGCGCGGCGTCTCGAGGTCGTCAACCTCGCCACCATCTATAATCACCACCCGCGTTTCGCAGGCGCAGAGTTCGATTTCTGGTATCCGCCGGAGGGTGATGCGGGTCGCTTTGCGGTCGAGGACTTCGGCCAAGGGGCATCGCTCGAGGGCGGGGACATCATGCCCATTGGCAACCGTACCGTGCTCGTCGGAATGGGGGAGCGGTCCACCGGGCGCATGGTCGAGCGGCTCGCGAGGTCGCTCTTCGCATCCGGTGCGGCTGATCGCATCATCGCCTGTCGCATGTCTCAGGATCGCGCATACATGCATCTCGACACGGTGTTCGGATTCGTGGATCGCGACGCTGTGACGATGTACCCTCCGGTCGTGGAAGGCATGCGGGTCTACAGCATCTATCCGGGAGACCTCGAGGGGACCTTCGAGATAGCCGAGGAACGAGGGTTGTTGGAGGCGCTCGCGGACACTCTGGAGGTGCCGAAACTTCGGGTCATTCCCACGGGCGGCGATTCGTTCCAGGCTGCGAGAGAGCAGTGGGATGACGCGAACAATGTCGTCGCGCTGGAGCCGGGTGTCGTTGTGGCGTACTCCAAGAACACGAACACGAACGCGCAGCTGCGCCAAGCCGGGATCGAAGTCCTTGAGATCGAGGGCGGCGAACTCGGCAAAGGTCGCGGAGGTTGTCACTGCATGACGTGTCCAATTGAAAGAGAGGCATTGTGAGCGACACC
>DFBG01000143.1:0-9323 GCA_002367305.1 Actinobacteria bacterium UBA3086
GTGGCGATTCCCAAGTCGGTACACCCCGAGCGCGTGCGTGAGAACGCGGAGATCTTTGGTTTCGAACTCACGGAGCAGACCATGACCGAGATCGCCTTGCTCGATAAGGGAGAGCGTCTCGGTCCTCATCCGGACAGGTGGCTTGATTGACGCGATCTTCGGTGAGAAGGGCAGAGATAGAGTCGGTCATACGTGATCGATATGCCGACGAGCCCGTCCTGTTCCGCACGGGTCCGCATTGGATCTCGCAGGACCTCACGGTGGGCTTGGCCGCTGTCGTGCTGGCCATGTCGCTGCTCGCGTTCTTTGTGGAGAACAACCTGTGGCCGCTGGTGCTGCTGCCTGTGGCGCCGCTCGTGGTGAAGCTTTCAATGGATTTGCCTCGGTTCTGGCGTTTTGAAACGGTCCTCACCTCGCGCCGGCTCATCATCAACGTGGGGCTTGTTCGCGACGTGTACCATGCGGTGTTGTTGCGTCATGTTCGGGATGTGGCCGTGAAGCAGAACGCCTTGGGCAGGCTACTGGGGTTCGGTCGCGTGACGATTGGGCTCAGCGGGGTGTCGCCAGACGGAGAACTGCACTCGGGCACCTATGTGCTCGACTACGTTCGTCGGCCCAGAGAGCTGGGCGAGGCGATCCTTCATTCGCTCGATACCCTCCCTGATTCCCCTCAGGTCGGAGATGGCGTCACCCTGAGAACGTAAATCGACTAGACTGCACGTTGACGGTTCACACTATCCGAGGTGGCATCAATGACTGAGGCTAAGGTCGCACTCGTTCGTTGCGAGACATATGAAACTGATGCGGTGCACGATGCCGTTGGTCGTGGACTGGAGCTTCTCGGCGGGGCTGAGCGGTTCATGGAGGCGCACGAGCGGATACTGCTCAAGCCGAACCTGCTCGTAGCATCGGCTCCCGAGGCAAGCGTCACTACGCATCCCTCTGTGCTCGCTGCGGTGGCCCGTCATCTAAGGGCTGCCGGCGCGCATCTGAGCTACGGTGATTCTCCTGGCTTTGGACGAGGTGAGGGAGCGGCCAAGCGTGGAGGTCTTCAGGCAGTGGCCGAGGAAATGGACATTCCCTTCGCCGATTTCGCCCAAGGCAGTACCGTCTCGTTTCCCGAAGGGAAGCTGATCAAGCAGTTCACCATCGCGAATGGAGTGCTTGAGGCCGATGGCCTCGTCTCACTTTCGAAGCTCAAGTCTCACGGCCTCACGCGCATGACGGGCGCCGTCAAGAACCAGTTCGGCTGCGTCCCAGGGATGCTCAAGGGTGAGTTCCATGCCCGCATGCCTGACATCGATCGCTTCTCGCAGATGCTCGTGGACCTCAACTGTCTGCTTGCTCCTCGGCTGTACATCATGGATGGCATCGTCGCCATGGAAGGTAATGGGCCCAGAAACGGGGATCCCCGGCCGATGAACGTGCTGTTGTTCTCCGATGACCCCGTGGCTCTGGATGCGACCGTCTGCCGAATGATGAATCTCAACCCGGAACTCGTCGGAACCGTGACCTACGGCCAAGAGTTTGGCCTGGGCTCGTACACTGATGTCGAGATCGTGGGCGATCCTCTCGAATCGTTCGTCGCCAAGGATTTCGTGGTCAATCGTAGCGCGGGGTCGACGACCGGTGGCTCGGGACGACTGAGCCGTTTGATGAACCGCTTCGCGACGCCCAAGCCGGTGATCCTCCATGACAAGTGCACCGCGTGTGGCACATGCGTGAAGGTCTGTCCCGTGGATCCCAAAGCGGTTGATTGGACGACGGATAACGGCGCAAAGGACAAGATCCCCCCGGCGCATGACTACGATCTGTGCATCAGGTGCTATTGCTGCCAAGAGTTGTGTCCGGAGCGCGCGATCGAGGTGAAGACCCCGCTGCTGGGGCGTCTGATCCACCGGGAGAAGTAGCGTCTGACGCGGTGAAATCCGGTGCGCCGACTACATGTTCCGCATCATGCCGCCCCGCGTCATGAAGTCCCGTGCTGCCTCATGCAGTGCCTTGAGCGCTGCGGCGATAGCCGGGCTGCTGTGGCTTCCTCTGCGAATGACGGCCTCGATGCGACGAGTCACCTTCACGTCCGTCGGCGAGTGGAACGTCACCCCGGGGAATTCGGCGATCACTGCGATCGGGGGTATGAGGGCCACACCCAGTCCGGCTTGCACTCCGGCTAGGATGACCTGGATGTCGTTGCTCTGTAGATCGGTTCTGGGCTCAAAACCTGCTTCATGAGCCACTGAGAGGACGACCTCTATCAACTGGGAGTGGGTTCGGCCCACGATCCAGTTGTCATCCGCTAGGTCCGCGATGCGGATCGGTCCCAAGGCACGAGGATGATCCGCGGGTACCGCTATGAAGACGGGCTCGGTGAGCAGCAGGTGACGTTCGACACCCGGGTCCTTGGGTTCGGGCAGGTGGTCGAACTCATAGGCGAGGATAATGTCGATCTCGCCTGTCTTGAGTAGGGGAAGGGATTCTTCAGGCTCAAGATCGATCATGGAGATCTCAAGCTGCGGGTGTGCCTTATGCAGGGTGGAGATTGCAGGCATCATGAGGGCGCGCGCGGCGCTGGGGAACGTGCACGTGCGCAGAAGCCCCGCAACACCGTGGGAGATCTCGTCGAGATCGGCCTGTGCTTCCTCCAGTACCTCGAGCACGCGCTCGGTATGGGAGACGAGGCGTTTGCCCGCGGAGGTCAGTTGGACACTGCGCCCGGATCTCTCGAGAAGCTCCACGCCGGCTTCGCGAGAGAGGGCCGCCATATGCTGTGACACTGCCGAGGGCGTCATATAGAGCGCCTCGGCAGCTGCGGCGATGCTTCCCCGCGAGCTCACTTCACGGAGTATGCGCATGCGGTTCACGTTCAACATTAAGTACATCTTAGGGATTACAGAAGAAAACAACAACATCTCTTGCGTCGGAATAGGTCGATGATAAGGGTGGAACGTTTGGCACTACCAGATCACTGAAGGAGGTGGACTCATGACTCGTCATATTCCTGGGATTGCGCGTACGTTGCTGCGCGGTACCATGCTTGAACTCGTCGAGTTGGGGGCTCCGCGACACAGTTCGCGCACTCCTCGGCTGGGGCGGTTCCACGCGAGCGGCAGACTGGACTCTCGCCTGTTGCCTCCGATCGTTCGCTAGGCGGACGTAAGATGAGCTTATGTATCAAGGAAGTAAAGTAAGGTTTTTCTGCATAGTTATAACGTCGAAACTATAGGTAACGGCAAAGAGATACTTGAACCAAGGAGGCACCATGTTCACCGATAGCTTCAGCTCACGAAGTGTTTTCGTCGGTCGCGCAGTCGCGATCGTGGCAGGGATGATGTCCCTGACTTACGTGGTCGGCCTCGTCTGAGATCAGCTTTATCCAGAGCACTCCCTATGTACCGTCGTCGGTCCGCAGCTGACGGCGGTACTTTTCTGTCTTGTGCGGTTCATCCATGTTCTCTCGCATTGACGGCGAGACTCCCTTATCTTAAATATGGGGAATCTGTGAAACGCAATGGCCGATGACGGGACGCGGCCGCACAAAGGGAGGGCTTCATGCGAGGGAGAGTGCGCACGATCTCGAGGCGGCTGACACGAGTGATCATCTGCTCGTTGCTGACCGTGATGCTGATTCCGATGCCAGTCGCCGCGATCGAGGTTGCGCCTGAGCCGACGACATACTACGTCGACGTCTACAATCAGGGTGCATCCGACGGGAGCATGATCGCTCCGTTCCCGACGATCACCGAGGCGCTCGACCAGGCCTCCCCCGGCGATACGATCATGGTTGCTTCCGGTCACTACACGCCGATCACCGGGGAGACAATGCCGCTGCAGCTTCTCCCGGGCATCACGCTCAAGTCAGCTGCTGGCTCGAGCGAGACCACGATTGATGCGATGTTCGACGATGCCGCCATCGTTTTCAGTGATCTCGGGTTGAGGAATCTTGATCCTTTGCCGGAGCCCCCAGTGGAGCTTCCGATCACAGTTGAGGGCTTCACGGTAGTGAATGGCCTGTCGGAAGGCGCCGATGCGCTTCCTGACGTCGCTCCCTCGCAGTCATATAGTGGCGGCTGCCTCGCGTTCTTTGAAGCCCCTCCGACGACCTTGCGTGATCTCGTGGTCACGGATGGAGTGGCTGAAGTCGGCGGGGGACTGTACGCGTTTGGCACCGAGCTCACAATTGAGGATTGCACGTTTTCTGACAATGGCTGGTGGCCGGAGGGTTTCGTCGCCCCAACCGAGATTCATGCACCGATTCTTCCGGGAGAGCCGGCGGTTATGGCCGGCGGGGCGGTGTTCCTGTCTCTTTCCACAGCGACGATCTCCGACACGACGTTTGAGAACAATGTAGCGATGTATGAGGGTGGAGCGATCTTCGCTGACAGATCCGAAGTGACGATCTCTGGCGGTCAGGCTCTTGGCAACTTCGCGATTCCGGAGGGTATCGGCTCAGAGGCCGCTCTTCCTGCGGGAGGGGGTGCACCTTCTGCCGGCGGGTTTGCTGTTCTGTATGAGAGCCATCTTGCAGCGGAGAGTCTTGTTGCGACGGGTAATGTCGCGTTCGTCGGCGGAGTGATCGCCGCGAACGAGACGAGTCGGATCACGTTCGAGGATTCGATCATCAGCGAGAATCAGGCCTTCATCGCGGCCGGAGTCTATCAGGGCTACGAGCTTCTCTATGGTGTGCCCACGACATGCGATGCGTATGGTGAAGCCGCTGATAGTAGGGCGACATCTGCGCCGATGTATCCGCTCTTCATGGACCGCTGCGTGCTCGAGGGCAACGAGGCTGCGATGGTCAGTACGGTCTATACGGACGGCGAGCTCGCCGTGATGGATTCGCTCTTTGTCGGCAACGCCGATTCATTCGTGACCGTGGCTGCATCTGCGGGTAGTCGTATCGACGGGTCGACGTTCGTTGAGAACATGACAGGCATGGGCGTTCTCTCCAGCAATATGGAGGTCTTCCCGAGCGGAGAGGTCGTTCCCGCCCCCTACATTGAGACACCAAGCGAACTCGTGAACTCCATCGTCTGGAACAACACTATGACCCCGACTGGAGTCCAAGCTGACCTACCGCTACCTCCTCCTCCCGTGGAGTCGGATAGTGTGATCCAGAATTGGAGCGCTGCGTATTCGGATGTGCAGGGCTCATTCGAGGGAACGGCCTCCATCTCCACCGATCCGATGTTCACCGATCCCGATCAGGGTGACTATCGCCTCGATGAGGGCTCGCCCTGCATCGACGCGGGCACGTGGGAGACAGATTCCGCTGTGGACCTTGACGGTCTGGTTCGCCCGGTCGACGGTGACTTCAATGGCGCTGAAGATTTCGACATGGGCGCGTATGAGTCTGCCGGACCTCGCATGGATCGACTTGCCGGCGCGGATCGCTACGAGACAGCGGTTGAGGTCAGCGCCGAGCGCTTCGCCTCCGCCGATACCGTGGTGATCGCCACGGGTCGCGTGTTCGCCGACGGTCTCGCTGCTTCAGGACTTGCCGGCGCGTACAATGCGCCGCTTCTGCTGACCGGTTCCGACTATCTGCCCGCTGTTGTCGCCGACGAGATAGTCCGTCTCGGCGCTGCGAACGCCATTGTGGTCGGCGGTATGGATGCGGTTGACGGCGAGGTCTTCCAGGCCCTGCAGGACATGGGCCTCGATGTAACCCGTATCGGAGGCGCAGATCGCTACGAAACCGCCGCGATGCTGGCCGAGGACATTCGCTCGGTCATGGGCGACGACATGGCACCTGTTGCTTTCGTCGCTCGCGGAGATCTCTATCCGGATGCGTTGGCCGTGTCTCCTGTGGCATACGCCTTGGGCGCACCGATCCTTCTGGTTCGCCCGGACGAGCTTCCCGAGTCCACAGTCGATGTCATTTCCGAGATGGGTATCGCCTCCGTTGTCGTCGCCGGTGGCACTAGCGCCGTTGGCGTGAGCGTCGCGGGCGGTATCGCTGAGGCTGGAGCCACCATCAAGCGGATCAACGGCGCTGATCGCTACGAGACGGCGGCCATGTTCGCTGAGTACGCGGTCGGTCAGGGCTGGGCGAGCTACACGGTGACCGGTCTCGCGACTGGTGCCGCATTCCCCGACGCACTGTCGGGCGGTGCCGCTCTGGGCCAGATCAACGGCGTGTTGTTGCTGACTCCTCGCGACACACTTGCCGCTTCGGCGAGCGATGTGCTCACTGCACGTGCCGACGAGATCATCTACCTGCGTACGCTCGGTGGTTCTGCTGCCGTAAGCGTTGAGGTTCAGGCTGCCGCCGAGGCGCTCGTCGAGTAGGCGCAGCGAGTCACGTCATTTCTTCTGACGCTAGAGAATAGACGAGGGGGCCGCAGTGATGCGGCCCCCTCTCTTTGCTCAATATCGTATGAACGCAGCGTGACCCGAGTCTAGCTGCAGCTTCCCATTGCGCAGGGGGAACTGGGCTTGCGCTCAGGGTCCGACTTCACGGCGCAGGCGGCGGTGCGCTCCTCCGACGGGTGCAGGATGCATGTCGTATCCGCCCCCATGGGATCACCGAACTCGTGGAATGCCTTGGTGCGACAACCGCGACAGATGCGCGAGTACTCACACTCCTCGTCACTGCACACGCCCTGTGCGTTCTGCTCGTCGTACTCGAACAGCGCCCGAGCGGCCTCGGTCAGTGTCATGTCCCGGACGTTGCCGATGGTCCAGTCCTGGGCGAACTGGCAGGGCATGATGCCGCCCTCAGAGTTGATGTTCATGTGTCCCTTGCCGACGGGGCAGGCGCTCACGGTCTTGAGACGCTCGAGACCCTTGGTCACGTCGATGCCCTGCTCGATGAGCTTCTCTGCCATGTAGGGGATCACGGAGGGGAGGGCACCGATGTCGTACTCGAGATTCGTTTCGGGATCCAGAACGTCGGCCAACACGTAGTCGGCGAGTTCGCGCCACTGTTCGGCGGTGATCCGACCGTCCTCCTCGCCCTCACTCCGACCCGAGGTGATGAGGTCGCAGAGGTAGATGAGGCCGCAGTCGAGCTCCTTGGCGGTCTCGATGAGGCCTTTCACGTGAGGCCAGGTGTCGGTGCTGACCGCCGATTTGAGAGCGACCCTGACGCCTTCCTCGCGAAGGATCTTGATGGTTTCGACTACGCGGTCTCGCGTGCCGGGCACGCCGACGAGAGAGTCGTGGAATTCAGCCGGCCCATAGAGTGACGTCGCAATCCAATCGATCCCGGAGCTCTTGAGTCTCTTGGCGATGTCGCGATTGATCATCGTGGCGTTGGTGGAGACCACGACGTGCATGTCGTGAGAGCGGGCCTCTCCGAGAATCTCCCAGAAGTTGGAGCGCATCATCGGCTCGCCGCCCGACATGAACAGCAACGGTACTCCCACGTCTGCCATTTGGCGGACCAGGGCGATCGACTCTTCGTCGGAGAGTTGCTCGGGCTTCTGGTGAGCATCTGCCGACATGTAGCAGTGATCGCAAAGGAGGTTGCAGCGGTTGGTGATGTTCCAGATGATCTCGCTGGGGCGACCGAGCTTGTAGGCGGTGAGGGCCTTGTTCTCGACCTCCGCAAGGGGTCCGTCGAAGAAGAGGGAGCGAATGTGAGCCATGAATGCCTCCAGCGATGGGGGTTCAGTCGATACGCCAATACGCCACAGTGGGCGTTCAGTGCTCCCGAGACTAGCACTTTCGGCGCGGCTTGTGCAAACATTCACAAGGTAACAATTGTTACCTTTCTGGCGTCAAGAGAGGTCAACCTCTGAGGCCTTCGGCTTCTGTGGGAGAATTGGGCTAGACTTGGAACACTGTTCATCGATGAAATCGCGGGGGTGCACGTAAGTGGACGAGCGTGCGAAGCGAATGCGAATCAGGGTAGGCACAGATGGTCCATATGCGGTCACGGGCAACGTGCCGCTTATTCGTATGGAGATCGTAGTCAACGACGCCGGTGAGTCGGTGGGTTGGCGCGAGGTGGAGCGCACGGAGCCCGGCGATCGCTATCTTCTGTGTCGGTGCGGCAAGTCCGCCGACAAGCCCTTTTGCGATTTCACGCATGCCTCAGAAGGCTTCGATGGCACCGAGACCGCGGGCCACGGATCTTACGTGGAGCAGTCGGTTTCGATCGACGGACCGGGGATCATGTTGCGCGATGTCCGGAACCTCTGTGCCGAGGCGAGGTTCTGCGATCGCGGCGGAGGACTCTGGAACCTCGTGGGGCAGTGTGCCGATCCGGCAACCCGCGCTCTGGCCGAGGAGGAGGCAGCGCTCTGCCCCTCAGGCCGCTACACCCTCTGCGACAGTGGCTCCGGAGAGGCGCATGAGCCGGAGCTGGATCCCGCGATCGTGTTGATCGAGGACCCTCAACTGGGCGTGAGCGGACCGATATTCGTGCGCGGTGGGATCGAGATCGTGGATGCCAACGGTGAGCCCTACGAGATCAGGAACCGCGTGACACTATGTCGCTGCGGGGAGTCCAAGAACAAGCCGTTCTGCGATGGCTCGCACATTGCCGCAGAGTTCAAGTCCTGGGAGTAGGCTCGCCAGGCTGCTCTCAGAATGGGCAGTGTATCGTGTACGGACATTCGTAGGCATGCGGCAGTGGAGGGGTCATGGTCAAGCATCTCGTATTCTGGCGGCTCAAGGAGCATGCGCTCGGTGCATCCAAGGCCGAGAATATCCTGCGCTTCAAGGCTGAGGTCGAGAAGCTCAAGAACGTGGTGCCCGGAGTGAGGAGCCTGGAACTCGGTGTCGACATCGAGGGATCGCCAGCCGCATGGGATATGGCGCTCTATTCAGAGTTCGATTCTCAAGAGGCGCTGGACGCCTACCAAGCCCACCCAGAGCACCTGAAGGTACGGGACCTCTTCGTCGAGGCCACCTCTGAGCGTGCGGTAGTGGACTACGAGGTCTGATCGGTCCCGTCATCCCAGGAGCGCGTGATCGGGAAATAGTTGCACTTGCAACTATTGGCACGTATAGTGCTGCCGGTAGTTGCAACTTCAACTAAATTCCGAGGAACTCACATGCTCCCCACCGACAACCCCATTGCGCGTCTCAACGCCATTCTTCATCGGCGTACACACATGTACTTCAACCGCCAGCTCAAGCCGTATGGCCTCAGCCACATGCACTTCCGCATGCTCAGCTACGTGGGTCGTCATGACGGGCTCAAGCAGGAGGATATTCGTACGTTCATCGATGCCGACAAGGGCGGGGTGGCGCACGCGATCAAGCGGCTCGTGGAGAAGGGCTACATCGAGCGTGACAGGGACCCCTCCGACGGGCGCGCATATGTGATTCGACTGACCGACGAAGGCCAGACATTTCTAGCCGAATTCCGCACG
>DFBG01000143.1:9442-16791 GCA_002367305.1 Actinobacteria bacterium UBA3086
CGCCCATGCCACAAGTGACATCACTGACCGAGGGCCCGGTGGCACGGACTCTTGTACGCCTGACACTCCCGATGCTCATGGCCATGTTCGCCATGGTGGGATTCAACATCGTTGATACGTTCTACGTGGGGCAGCTGGGAACCGAGCAGCTCGCCGCCATGGGCTTCACGCTCGCTGTGGTCATGGCTGTCAACTCCGTAAGCATGGGGATCGGCATCGGTACCACTGCGGTGGTCTCTCGCGTGATCGGCGAGGGAGACGTGCGCGGGATGCAGCGACTCACCATGGACGCGATCATGCTGGGCGTCCTTGTTGCCAGCAGCATGAGTATCTTGGGTCTGTCGACGATCCCGCACATCTTCGGGCTCATCGGCGCCGAGGGTATCGTGCTCGATTACGTCCGTGAGTACATGACGGTCTGGTACCTGGGTCTGCCCCTCATCATCGTGCCGCAGGTGGGCAACAGTGGGGTGCGCGCCACGGGTGACACCAAGACGCCAGCCAAGATCATGGTCACCGTCCTCACGGTCAACGCCATACTCGACCCGCTGTTCATATTCGGCTGGGGTCCGGTGCCCGGGTTCGGACTGCGGGGTGCTGCCATCGCCACCGTGATCTCGCAGAGCGTGGCGCTGATCATCGCCTTCAACGTGCTCAAGAGGCGCGGACTGATCACCTTTGAGCGACACACGGGAGCGGGCATCGTCGCCTCGTGGCGCAGGATCCTGAAGATCGCGATTCCCGCTGGT
The DNA here is from genome assembly GCA_002367305.1 of Actinobacteria bacterium UBA3086. Lineage (GTDB taxonomy): Bacteria > Actinomycetota > Coriobacteriia > Anaerosomatales > UBA3086 > UBA3086. The sequence continues at coordinate 10,192 of DFBG01000143.1, forward strand.
CTCACGCAGATGATCACACCGGTCTCCACCGCAGTGATCACGGCGATCGTCGCCACATATGGCGTGGCTTCGGTGGCCGGCTTTGGTGTGGCCACCCGGCTGGAGATGTTCGCCGTCATGGTGATCATGGCTCTGGGTGCAGCGCTCGTGCCGTTCGTAGGCCAGAATTGGGGAGCAGGCAACAAGGAGCGGGTTGGTCGCGCCATCAAGGTGGCCATCGGCATCGCCGCCGGTTGGGGCATGTTCGTGTGGTTGCTGTTCATGGTGATAGGTGAGTCGGTTGCGGGTGCGTTCAACAGCAATCCGGCTGTGATCGAGGTCGTCGCAGGCTATATGCTCATCGTCTTCCCGAGCTACATGCTGCTCGGCGCGCTGGTGACAGTCACCAACGCCCTCAATGCGCTGCACCTGCCGCTCCGTTCCATGGTGATCTCATTGCTGCGCATGTTCGTTCTCTATGTGCCGCTGGCCTACCTCGGTTCGGCTCTTTGGGGCCTCACGGGCGTGTGGTGGGCGGCGTTCTCTGCCAACGTACTGGGCGGTCTCGTTGCACTGTGGTGGTTCAGGCGTACGTTCTCCTCGCTGCAGACAGCGGTGCCCGGGCCCACGCAAGAGAGCATGGCCGACGAGGAAGCCAGTGCACAGGCGAAAATGGACACCGAGCCGCAGCCTGCCTGAGGGTGACGTAGCGCACGAATACGCCCTCTCAACTGCACTTTTTGTAACGACATCGTGTCCAAAGGTAACGGATGGGTGTCGTGGACGTGCGTTCGCGCACACGAGGGTACAGACTGCGCAGCGATGGTCGCGAAACGCGACTATCGGGTCTGCAGAAGACCCCTCACGAGTGTTCAGGCAGAGGTGCTCAGTCATGCTCGACTCAGTGGTCGCCACAGGCAGCATTGTGGCGACATCAGCGATTGTTGCGTCTCCTTCTGTGGAGCCGACATCGATTGCCAGTCTCATCACCACTGTTGTTCCCAACATGATCGCAAGTGCGTTGCCGTCGGCTGTCACCACGACTGCGCCGGTCGCGTCGGGCTCAGTGTCGATACCCAGTGGCTACTCACTGATCTCTGCCTTTGCCGGCGGATTGGCCGGGGCCACGCGCGCTCATGAGCGTCGCATGGATATCTCGGGCATTGCCGTGCTCGCCATAGTCAATGCATTGGGTGGCGGCATCATGCGCGACGTGCTGCTGCAGGATCAAGGCATCGCTGCATTCACGCACTGGACGCTGCTCGCCGCCGCGCTCACAGCTGCTGCATTCGGCTTCTTCTTCTCGTCGTTGTACCACCGCATGAAGCGACCGTTCCTGTATCTCGATGCGCTGTCGCTTGGTCTTTTCGCTGTAGTGGGCGCTGACAAGGCGCTTGCGGCGGGCCTTTCTTTCATCCCCGCAGTGCTCCTGGGAATCGTCACCAGTGTTGGTGGAGGCATGATCCGTGATGTGCTCTGCAACGAGACTCCGCAGATCATGCGTCCGGGCACTCTTTCCGCATCGGCGGCGGCCTTGGGCTCCTTGATCTTCGTGTTCCTGGTGACATGGGCGAACTTTGTGAAGCCGGTGGCCGCCGTGATCGCCGTGTCGGCGACGCTATCGTTGCGCCTCATCGCGGTGAAGCGAGGTTGGCAGGCTCCCGTACCAGCGAATTTCACGACGGACTCGAGGAGGCCAGGGAAGCTGGTTCGAGAGCGGCCGGCGGATCAGTAGCCGACGAGGGCGGTCGGTCTGGACTAGTCACGTGAAGTGCAAGTAAACACTTGCATTCTTGTGATCCAGGCCGTACAGTGGTGCAAGTGAACGCTTGCATATCACATCGACCGCACGCCAAGGAGACATCGTCATGAGCGCCGTGAACGACACCGCCGACCGGATCCTGAACGCTGCGTCCGAGCTTATCGCCACGTACGGGTACGTCGGCACGACGACTCGCGCCATTGCGGAGCGAGCGGGCGTGAACGAGGTCACCCTGTTCCGTCGTTTTGAGAGCAAGGCCGGCGTACTTCGCGCATTGGCCGCGCGGATGGCGCAGCGGCAGGCGGGGTATGCGGTGGCTGCAGCACCGGACTCGGAGAGTGTGCGAGACACGCTGTTGGCGCTTGCTCGCATGGAGATCGCCGGTGCCATTGAGATGGGCGGCCTCGCCATGCGTCTCGCCTTCGACGCCGCCTCTGTGCCTGAGGTTGCCGAGCTCATGGGCGAGGGCCCACCCGGCAATTTGGAGGGACTCGCCGAGTACATGGCCGAGCGCCAAGAGGCCGGTGAGCTGCGTGGTGATATCGCACCTGAGGTCCTGGCCGAGGCGTTCTTTGGCCTGACCTCGAGTTATGTGATGTATCGGACGGTGATGGGTGTGGGTGATCTACCCGCTGACGTGACCGCAGACAGGGGAATCGAGCAGCTCTTTGACGTGTTCTGGTCGGGAGCTGTGGCAGAGGGACGGGAATGATGACACCGGAGATGCTGCGGATGCATCTCGATACGAGAAGGGCGAATAGGAGATGAGCAGAATGCTCGTGGCCTACGGAACGAAGACGGCTGCACACAGGGCATCGCCGAACAGATAGGTGCCACTCTGACGGAGTTGGGCGCAGATGCCACAGTGCTCGCTGTTGGCGATGCTTCAGACACGAGCGGCTACGACGCGGTGATCGTCGGGAGCGGCGTACGAGCTGGCAGTTGGCATGGCTCGGTCAAGAAATGGGTCGCCGATAATGCGGGCGCGCTCACGGACGTGCCGACGACGTTCTTCACGGCATGCCTCACTCTTCAGGCTGACCCGGGCAAGACCGACGAGGTGCGTGCGTACACTGACGCGCTGATTCAGGAGACGGGTGTGAAGCCGCTGGACGTCGGTCTGTTCAAAGGTTTGAACGAGCCCAAGCTGTTCAGCCTTCCCGAGCGGCTGATCCTCAAGGCGCTCAAGTCGCCGCAGGGAGACTTCCGCGAGATGGATGTCGTTGCCGCATGGACCCGTTCGATCGCACCCTCGCTGGGGCTGCATTCATGAGGGCCACGCATTTCGGAGGCATTGCCACGTTGTGTCTCCTCCTCGCGCTCGCTGCGGGCGCGGTGGCAGGAATCGGCGTTTTCGGCCGTGGGGACATGGCGTCCGAGACCGTCACGAGTGTTCGCGGCGAGAGCTATGAGCTGATAAAGGATGGCGTGTACGCGTACAACTCGGAACGGCTTGTTGCCGAGGGTGTCGGGTGGGATATCTTCACGCTCTTCATCGTGGTTCCCGCCATGCTCATAGCGCTGCCCGCTCTCCGACGTGGGTCGCTTGTCGCACTGCTGTTCGTGATCGGTCTTCTGGGATACCTGTTCTATCAGTATCTGATGTACGCGATGGCGTGGGCGTTCGGGCCGTTGTTCCTGCCGTTCGTTGTGATCTACGCGATGAGTCTCGCGGCGATCGTGTGGATCATCTCGACGATCGACGTCAGCGCCCTGCCGACGCGTTTCGACTCACGCTTTCCGGCAAAGGGCATGGCGATCTTCAGTTTTGTCATGGCGCTTCTGCTGGTGAGCATGTGGGCACAGCGCATCTCCGTTGGTCTGTCGGGGGATCTTGAGGGGGCCATGTTGCTCGGCCAGACCACGATGGTCGTGCAGGGACTCGACCTGGGTCTCATCGTTCCCCTCGCGGTGTTCACGGGACTCATGGTGTGGCAGAAGCGCGCTTGGGGGTATCTCTTGGCATCGGTCTTGGTGGTCAAGGCGATCGCCATGTGTGGAGCCATCACCGCCATGCTCGTGAGCGCGTGGGTGGTTGAAGGCGCGCCAGACATAGGCGGACTCGCGATCTTCGTGACCGCCGCGTTCGTGTCCCTATGGCTAGGCCATCGGATGCTGCGAAGTGCGATTCCTGCGGGTATCGTGACGGGAACCGCCGACTAGAGGTCGATCCGAGGACTAGTGTTGCGCAGTGCGGACCGGGAACCTGATCTCGGTGAGGTACTCATCCGGGGGCACCTCAGCGGGGTCCGAGAAGTAGACCTCCTCGGCAGGACCGGTGATCTCGAGGCCGTTCGCTGCAATCCAATGCATGAGTTGTTCGTATGTTGGTCCCACTGAATCGTAGGAACCTCTGTGCATGACGAACGCGACCTCTGTGGACGCAAGATGTCGAACACCCAGGCCGGATACGTTCTCTTGTACGTCTGGCGCATCGCTGACCGGCGCTTGGAGCTCCCAGTCCGCTTGGGTTTTCGACACCTCATCGGGCATGGTGCGGTACACCGTGTGCGGCATGCCCGTCGCCGTGAGTCCTTGGGATTCCAACCACCCGTACAAGGTGCCGAACGTCTCAGGAATCTGAGTGTACGGCCCGTGCATGTGGATGAATGCGACAGTCTCCGGCTCGGTGTTCTTGATGGTTGCCTGGAACATTGTTTTCACCCCCGCGACTCTATTCCCAGGTTCGTGGTCGATCTAAGCTCTGCGGTACAATTCGTGGCACACGGGGCCATTGTCGCGCGAAGTTGGAGAGGATCCGGTGTCCCACATGGCGTCGATCGAGACAGGATTCAGACCGTCGGTGCACGGTTTCGCGTTCCGTAACAGGTGGAACGACCCAGTGCTAGGGCTGTTCCCCGTTCGTGGCCTGTGCGGGGGCATGACGTTCGCGGTCCTTGATTACTTTGAGGCAGACATGCCCATGCCTCGCGCCCTTGGTCCCGATGATCTGCCCACAGAGGGCTCCGTGCTCTCGCGTTTCATCTGGCGGCGTCAGCTGGGCAGCATGGTCGCAGGATTCGGGCTCAATGCCGCGCATTTCCTTGTGTGGACGTTTCTTCCGCAGAATGGTCCCCGTGGCCTTACGGCACTCACAAAGAGGCAAGTGCCACGATTGATGGAGAGGCTCACCGGGGGTCCCGTTTTGCTTGGGCTCATCAGCGCCAGCCCCAAACGGCGCATGCTTCGAAACCATCAGGTGCTCGCCTACGCGGCTTCTGAGACGCGTGGGAAGGTCAGCGTGAGCGTGTACGACCCCAACTTCCCCAAGCGAGATGATGTGGTGATCGAGATCGATCTCGACGGGGATACAGGCGCGGTGGAGATCGTCGGCGACCGCCGCATTCCTTGGCGAGCTGTGTTCATCGAACGCTATGCTCCCGTCTCGGTCCCCGAAGTCGTCGTGGGAGGCGAAGACGGACGGCCTGATCCGGTCGTGACATTCGTTCTGGGTGTGGCGGCGCTCCTAGCGCTTCTGGGTCTGACGCGGCTGTTTCGTGGACGCCGCTGATCGCTAACGGCATCGATCGGCTGCTGCGCACAACGTCGCGGAGAGTTGCTACTCCGAGACTGAGCGAATGTGCTCAGGGGGCCAGTAGATGGCCATCGCCCGACCGTGCACGGTGGATACGGGCAGTGTCCCAAAGAATCGACTGTCGAAGCTATTGGGACGATTGTCGCCCATGACCCAGATCTCTCCCTGCGGCACCGTCAGCGGCAGAGTCACTGAACCGATGATCGTCTGCAGACCATGCAGGTAGGTCTCGGGCAGAGGGTTCCCGTCGATCTCGACACGGCCATCTCGGATGTCGACGGTCTGTCCTTCGGTGGCAATGACTCGCTTGATGAGAGGGATATCGCCGCCGCGTGGGTCATCGAAGACGACGATGTCTCCCGGGGTGGGATCGGAAAAGTAGTACGAGACCTTCTCGGTGAAGACGCGGTCATTGGTCATGATCGTGGTTTCCATGGATCCCGTGGGGATCCACATCGCCTCGGCAATGGACACACGGACGACCATGGCCAGCAGGAACGCCCCACCGACGAGCAGTGCCGTTTCGAGCAGCCATTTGCCGAGTCCTTGGGCGCGCGACGGGGGTATCTCGTCAACAATCGGATCGAAGAGTGTGGGTTCGATGTTGAGATTCTCAGGCAATTCGTCGGCCACGCTGACTCCATTCTTGGCTCCGTGGGGAGCGTTGCTCCGCATCGTGCGAGACCACTGTACTCCACGAGGCACTGTTCGTGTCGGTCCTGAGGGGTACGATGTGGTCAGCCGAGGAAGGAAGCCACATGCGCGAGGTCACGCAGACAGAGATACAGGGGTTCTTGCCCGAGGGGTGTTATGAGGGCATGGTGTTCGATGGGCTCGACTTGCGGCGCCTGGATCTCACCGGCAGTCGTTTTGAAGAGTGCGTGTTCGTTGACTGTAACCTGGGCGATTCCAAACTCAACGGCGGCATGCTCACCAACTGCAGATTCGAGAACGTAGGGCTGCAGGGTACGGATCTGTTCGGGGTTGCGATCACGGGGTGCAAGTTCATGGCGGCGAACTTCACGCAGGGAACCCGACTCGTGGTGACCTCCTTCTCCCACGTCAATCTCGACTACGCGGTGTTCCGTGGGGTGAACCTCTCCGGTCTCGAGTTCACCGACTGCACTTTGCGTGAGGCGGATCTCTCCCTTGCTGACTTGAGCGAGGCGAACCTGGTGAACTGCGATCTCGACAGTGTGGATTGGACCGGGGCCATCACACGCGACACCGATGTGCGCGGCTCGCAGTTGCGCGGCCTTGATCTCAGAACTGGCCCCAGGGGATTTATCGTGACCACGAATCAGCTTGTGGGTTTGGCCGAGGA
>DFBG01000058.1:0-1003 GCA_002367305.1 Actinobacteria bacterium UBA3086
CACTCCGTACACCTTCCAGTTCGTAGTGTGGGGCTCCGGCTACAACTACACGTCCGAGTGGATGAGCGCGACGAGTCGCGAACTGGACCTGCCCTTTGGCTCATTCAACTGGCGCGTGATAGCCAAGGACTCGAACGGCGACCTCTCCGCGTGGTCCCGAACCGACAGCTTCGCCACATTCGACTCAGGCTCGTGTCCGTTCCTGTTCACGTGGGACGGCTCCGAGTACGCGTTCGAGGCCGATCTGTTTGGCGCTGGCAAGCTCGCGACCAAGACCTCGCGCGGCTATCTGACTCCCGATCCCGTCGATCCCTACGTAGTGCGGACCGTCCCGTCCGTGATCGATGGCTCGTGGGAGTTCCGCCTAGTCGAGGAGCGCATCGAGACCGACTATCTGGACGTGCTCAAGTTCTACACCGCCGACGTGCCCGCGGGCTATCGCGTCTTTGGCGAAAAGCCTGAGATGGGCACGCCCAGCGGCACGCTTCCCACCATGCTGCACACGGTGGCCGAGACCCCCGGCGCACCTGTCTCGGCCACCCATGTGCAGACCGGTGACGACATCAGCGCGCTGATCGCCGCCGACGACGAGGATCGCCTGATCCTCAGCGCGGACCGCAACACTGACTTCGGCTACCAGACGCTCGAACTCGATCTGGGCGACATCGCGGACGCCGAGCAGGTCAAGATCGTCATGGATGCGATGAGCATGTTCCCCACCACCGAGGAAGGCGCCGCCCGCGCAGCCACGTTCGGCCCGCGCACCAAGCTCGAGGTTCAGGACGCGGACGGCAACTGGGTCACCGCGAACAGAGCGGCCGCCACGCTGCCCAAGCCTCCCGAGTTCAGCAGGCCCTACGTCTTCGACATCTCCGACATCTGGATATCGGACTCTCGCCGCGTGCGCTTCACGTTCCTGTTCAAGACCTACGTCGACTGGATCGCCGTCGACACCACGACCGATATCCCCGTCGCCCTCACCGAGGTGCCGCGCGAATCGGCC
>DFBG01000058.1:1094-1524 GCA_002367305.1 Actinobacteria bacterium UBA3086
TGCCGGGCGCCTACACGCGCTTTGGCGAAGTCGGCCAGCTGCTGGACTCACGCGACGACTGCTTCGTCATCTACGGTGGCGGTGACGAACTCGTGCTGCGCTTCACGCCCCCCGCCGACGCACCTGCCGACGTGAATCGCGCGCTCATCATGTACACCGACGGCTACTACAAGGACATCAAGGTCGACGTGGAGCACACCGTCGAACCGCTGCCGTTCCACGCTATGAGCAACTTCCCGTACGGTGCCGACGAGCACTATCCCGATGACGCCGTGCACAACGCGTATCGCGCCGAGTGGAACACGCGCATCGAGGGCGTGGTCGAGGCACCTGCGACTGAGGCTTCGGAACCTGCAAAGGCGTCCGGACCGGTCGGCATCGCAAAGGACATCCTGGGTCGCGTCGGCGATTTCTTTGGTGATCTGTTCTC
>DFBG01000058.1:1552-3681 GCA_002367305.1 Actinobacteria bacterium UBA3086
CGCTCGCTGCATGCTGAGTACGTGGCTCTCGAGGTCACGGTCGACGGCGTCGCAAGCGCCCCCGGCGACTGCAGTGTGTGCCATGACGTGCACGGCTCACCCGACGAGAACGGCGTTGTGCGAACGGGCCTCGTGGCCGACCGTGAGGATATCGTCTGCACGTCGGCTGGCAACGGCGGGTGTCACTCGTCGGCAGCGAACTCGGTCTCGGACGTGAACGTCTACGAGCAGTTCACCACGCCGGGCAACAACACTCGCCACCACGACGTGACCGAAGCCGCGCAGGATGCGACCGGCGCGTCGATACGCTGCAGTGACTGCCACAACCCGCACAGCGACAGCGAGGATCTGCGCTTCGCGAACCCGGAGACACCGGGACTCGCCTACGAGCGGGCCATCACTCCCTATATTGGACCCGCGGGCGAGGTCTATGCGGCGGTCGGCGCGCGACACGACGCCCTACCCCCGGTGATATCCGGGCACTGGATCGATCTCAACACCCTGGGCGCGAGCCAGCCCATAATCCGCTGGACCACCAACGAGAACGCGACGAGTTGGATCGAGTACGGCCTGACCGCCTCGTATGGCTCCCTGGACGGCGTGGACACGCTGTCCCTCACGCATGGAGTGACGCTCAATAGCGTGGTCGCAGGAAACGAGTATCACTACCGGATCCGCACGACCGACGCTCTGGGTAACACCGCATACAGCGCCGACGCGACCTTCGTGGCAGTGGACCCGCCGCCCGCCCCCGTGCTGGCATCCGAACCCGACACCGTCGCCATCTGGGAGCTGGCCATACCGCTCAACTGGAGCGCGGTCACGTGTCCGGACGGCGATCCGGTCGAGTACTACGTGGACGTCTGGTCCGGAGCCAATCACTACCCCTCCGGATGGATCAGCGCGACTGGCTGGACCACTCCTCTGCTGCCTGCGGGCCTGCAGTACACCTGGCGGGTCCTGGCCCGGGACGCAGTACACACCTATGCGACCTCGGTGTGGTCGACACAGGACATCTTCTATCTCGCCGGTACCGGCTCATGCCCGTTCCTATACTCCTGGGACGGCGACTCATTTGGCTGGGAGGCGGACCTCTACACCACGGGTAAAATCGCCAGCCAGCGGGCCGGCGGCACCTACAAGAAGCCCAACCCCAACGACTACTACGTGCTGGACCGCGACCTGGTTCCCCTCGACGGGGCATTTGAGATGCGTCTGGTCGAGGAACGCATAGAGACCGACTACCTGGACACATTCAACCTCTACGCGATCGACCTGCCCGCGGACCGGAGCATAGCTGCCGAGAAGATCCCGCAGGGCGGCATTTACGAGCCCATCGAGGACATCGTGCACACGGTGAGCAGTACCATGTCCGCCCCGCTCTCCGCGTTCGTGGTCGAGACCGGCGAGGACGTGCTGGCCAAGATCAGCACCACCGACGAGGAGTACGCGATACTCAGCCCCGATCAGGAGCTGCCCGGCTACCAGTCAATCGAACTCGATCTGGGCGACCTGTCCGACGCTCCTGCGATCAAGCTGCTCTTCGAGGGTATGAGCCGCTTTCCCAAGACGCCCGAAGGCAAGGAGCTCGGCACTGCAGGCGTGCGCCAAAAGGTCGAGGTCGTTGACGCCAACGGCGAGTGGGTCGCGCTTGAGGGATCCTGGCCCAAACCCGCCGAGTTCGCCCGCCCCTACCTGCTCGACCTGACCGGGCTCTTCCCCACCGATGACTACCGCGTGCGACTCACGTTCCTGCTCAAGACCTACGTCAACTCCGTAAAGCTCGATACCACGGCCGACGAAGCGTTCCCCGTCACACAGATTCCGCTCACGTCTGCAGAACTCCGTCGGCACGGTGGCAATGGGCGCTCGTCGGAAGGCGACGTCTACGAGTACGTGTACGAAGAGCCGGCGGCGCACGTTGAGTTCGAGGGCTACTTCCCCGGCGCGTACACGCGTTTCGGCGATGTGACGCCGCTCTTGGAGCAGTCCGACGACAAGTTCGTCATCTACGGCGCGGGCGACGAGATCGCGCTTCGCTTCGAGGTACTGCCAGAGCCGGAGCCGGGCATGGAGCGCCACTACGTGGTATTCGCCAACGGCTACTACAAGGACATGAACACCGACGT
>DFBG01000027.1:0-4077 GCA_002367305.1 Actinobacteria bacterium UBA3086
TGACGCTTCAGACCGCGCGAACCGCGCAGTACGAGGCCGTCTACACGCCGCTCGTGGAGAACGGTGACGAGATATCGACATCACTCGATTGGTTCCAGTCGGTGCCGTCGGAGTCCGTGTTCTTCTCGGTACGCATTCCTCCCAATACCGGTACGGTGCGGATGACACCGCCTGAGTCCGGCATTCCTCAGACCAATGAGTTCGGTGAGCGCCTCTTCACGGTGGCCCCGCTGGCGATTCCTGTAGGTGAGCATTTCACCGTCGACGTCTCGTATGATCTCGTGAGTCTCGTCACCAGCGGCGACGGTGACGATGGGTCCGATATGCTCCTGCCCATCCTGGGAGGTGCGCTCGTCATTGTGGTCGCGGTGCTCTTGATCGTGATGCAGCAGCAGCGTGCAGCAGCAGTCGCTGCGGCTCGGGAAGACGAGTATGAGGGAGTGGAGGCGGACGCAGAGGATGATTTGGACCTGGAGTTCACTCCGCCTCCTGCGCATCCTGTCTCCGATGATTCCGAGGACGATGACGACGATGCCGGCTTCTTGGATTAGGTTGATCGGCAAGCCATAGTTCGTTTGCCAGTTCGCCGGGTCCGTCGGCTGGTCCGCTCGCCCATTGCCTACAGGTTGATCAATCTCTACACTCTGTCAAAGGGGGCCTTGAGGCCCGATCAGGAGCGATGAGGGTGGGTCTCGTCGCATGAGTGTGACCCTGTTGACGGGGTGGAAGGATGGGTTTGAATGGCAGAGGGAACAGTGAAGTGGTTCAACCCTGACAAGGGCTACGGATTCATCTCGCGGGAAGAGGGCGACGATCTGTTCGTTCACTTCAGTGAGATTCAGTCCGAGGGCTTCAAGACGCTCGACGAGGGCGACAGCGTGGTATTTGATGAGACCACCGGTCAGAACGGCAAGCCTCAGGCGAGCAACGTCCGCAAAGCATAGTTCTCAGTTTGAATCGAACGGCGGGGGCGGCTCACATAGCCGTTCCCGCCTCTTATTTGCGCCGCGACCCTCGCGCGTTCTCGTCTGAACCCCGAAAGGACCCCATGACCGCGGTCTTCATCGTCACCACAGCGCTCGTTGTCCTCGCCGAACTTGGCGACAAGACGCAGGTGTTGGTGCTCATGCTCGCTGCGCGCTATCGCGTGAGTCAGGTGCTTCTGGGCATCCTGGGTGCGGTCATCTCGTTGCACCTCCTGTCGGTCGCCGCGGGAAGTGTCGTCGGCGGACTCATACCGGAGAGTGTTCTGGCGTATGTGACCGGTGCACTGTTCATCGGCTTCGGCGTTTGGACGCTGCGGGGGGATGGTGGAGAGGACGAGGAGAGCGTGCCTTCGCGATTCGGGCCGGTGCTGACCACGTTCGTCGCATTCTTCCTTGCGGAGTTGGGCGACAAGACGCAGATCATGTCCATGACCATCGCAGCAGATCCCAGTGCCGCCCTGCGATCGTTCGGCACGGTGTTCCAGAGCTGGACGCCCGTGGAGCCCTCGGCAACCGTGGCGTTCTTCGCCGTCTGGCTGGGCGCGATCGTCGGCATGATGATCTCCGATGGTGCTGCCGTGGCCGTGGGTGCATTCTTGGGGACCAAGCTGCCCGAGCGCCTGCTCACGCGGATATCAGGCGTGGTGTTCGTACTCTTCGGCGTGGTCACGATCCTGACCGCACTTCTGGGCTGACGAGAGTACAATCGACCGCACGGATACATCACGGGATTCGGAGGCATTCATGGACCGCCTGACTGTTGCGATTCTGGGCGCGGGACGCGTCGGACAGGCCGTCGGCGCACTGCTGCGTGAGGCGGGGTATTCCGTGACTGCGGTGACTGCTCGGACGCTCCAGGCTGCACAGGCTGCGGCACTCGCGACCGGCGGCACGGCCTATACCGACAACACGGCTGCGGCTCGCGCGGCCCAACTCGTTCTCGTGACGGTGCCCGATGATGTGATCGAGTCGGCGGTGGCAGACATCGCGGCCGACGGGGGATTCGCCGCAGGTCAGGTGGTTGCGCACACGAGCGGCGCCCACGGACTGGGCGTGCTTGCTCCTGCGGCTGAAGCCGGTGCCGCCATCGGTGCCATCCACCCCATGCAGTCGTTCGCGACCGCCACACGCGCCACGCAGGACCTCCCCGGATCGATCTTTGGCTTCACCGCCGACGATGATGCGCGCGAAGTGCTGCTCGCGGTGGTCGAGTCTCTGGGTGGTCACGCGGTGGATGTGGCCGACGAGGTCCGTCCGCTCTATCACGCCGCTGCGGTCATGGCCTCCAACGGTTTCGTCGCCGTCGAGGATATGGCCACCAACCTTCTCGTCTCGGCAGGATTCGATGAGCGCGCCGCACGCCGTGCGCTCGTGCCACTCGTGGCAGGAACCACCATCAATATCAGACGATTCGGGCCCAAAGAGGCCCTCACTGGCCCCGTGAGCAGGGGAGACTTCGACACCGTGCGAGCGCATCTGGAGGCGCTCCAATCGGCACCTGAGTCTCATCGGCAGGCGTACCTCGCGCTCAACGCGCATGCTGCTGACATGGCCGAGGAAGTCGGCATGATCTCCCATGAGACGGCGACCGAACTGCGTGCCGTGTTGGGGGGCGACGAGGTGTGAAGGTGCTTCTGCATGCGTGTTGTGGACCCTGTCTGCTCGAGCCCTACGATGCCGTCGCGCAGGATCATGAGGTTGTCGTCGCGTATGCCAACCCCAACATTCATCCCGCGCCCGAGTACCGCCACCGTTTCGACACGCTCGCCGAGTATGCGAGTCAGGCCGGGATAGAGGTCGTGGAACTCGCCTACGACCCGGTGCAGTGGATGCGCGCGGTCGCCGGTGTCGAGGACGTCCCCGAGAAGCGCTGCCGGGCGTGCTACGCGCTGCGGCTGGGAATGGTGGCTCGTGAAGCCGCCGTACGCGGCTTCGACGCGATCGCGACGACGCTCACCGTGAGTCCGTATCAGGATGCTCAGGCGATAGCCGACGAAGGGCGTCGCGCAGCGGCCGAGGCGGGCGTCGAGTACTTGGATCACGACTTCCGCGAGCGCTATCCGAATGCGACGCGCCGTTCGCGCGAGCTCGGCATGTATCGGCAGAATTACTGTGGCTGTCTTCTGTCTGAGATCGAGGCTGACGCCCAGCGTGCCGAGCGACGTGCCGAGCGCGCGGCCGCCAAGGCGGTCCGGCTTGCGCAGCGCGCTGATGAAAGCGGCTCGAACTGATAACTGGGCTGCGGCGTGTCGGAGGCTTGCGCTACACTGGCGCCAGCCGCGCACGGGCGCGGTCTTCTTGGGGATGGGAGCGACGTGCACACCGATGACTTCGACTATGACCTTCCGACTGGTTCGATAGCCCAGCAGCCGGCTGAGCCGCGGGATTCCTGCCGCCTGATCGTGGTGGATCGTGGCAGTGGACAGATAGACCATCGCACCTTCAGCGATCTGCCGGACTACCTGCACGCGGGCGATGTACTCGTGGTCAACGAGACTCGCGTGCTTCCCGCGCGTCTCAAGGGTGTCAAGGCGGAGACCGGTGGCGCGGCCGAGGCACTGTTGCTGCGAGAGCGGTACACCGGTGCATGGGAGTGTCTGGTCAAGCCGGGGCGTCGTCTCAAGCCAGGCGCGCGTCTTGAGTTCGGTGACGGTCAGATGACGGGTCTCGTTCTGGACTCCCTGCCGGAATCAGGAGGCCGACTGATTCAGTTCAAGGCCGCCGACGGCGATTTCATGGGTACCCTTCACCGCATTGGCGAGATACCGCTTCCTCCGTACATCACCCGTGAACTCCACGATCCCGAGCTCTACCAGACCGTGTTCGCGCGGGATGAGCGCAGCGCGGCTGCGCCCACAGCAGGCCTGCATTTCACACCAGAACTCAACGCCCGGATCGAGGCGGCTGGAGCGCGGATCACACGGGTCGAACTCGATGTCGGCATCGACACGTTCAGGCCTGTCACTGAAGACGATCCGGAGGATCACGTCATTCACACTGAGCACTTCCGGGTGCCCGATCGTGCGGTCGAGGATATCGAGTGGGCGCACAGCCACGGTGGACGAGTCATCGCCATCGGCACCACGTCGGT
>DFBG01000027.1:4109-9330 GCA_002367305.1 Actinobacteria bacterium UBA3086
CGACCGATCTCTACATTCTGCCCGGGTTCAAATTCGGAACGGTCGACGCGATCGTGACCAACTTCCACACGCCGCGTTCCACGTTGCTCATGATGGTGAGTGCGTTCGCCGGACGTGATCTCATCATGCGTGCGTACGAAACGGCGCTGCAGGAGCGGTATCGTTTCCTGTCCTTTGGCGACGCGATGCTCATTCTGTAGGAACGGGCAGCCACCAAGTCCAGTTGGGATTGTTGTCCGTCGCGGACTCGCTGTCGGTGAATGGTTGAATCGCATATCCCTGCTCAGCGGTGGTTCCGCTCAGGGGAAACATAGTGATGCCGCCATCATCGACTTCTGCGCTTCTGAATGTGGGCGACCCATCGTCGTCGACTGGGTCGGGGATACCCGCAGGAAGAGTGGGCCATTCTCCATACGAGGCAATCTCGTTCGAGCGTAGACCGAAGTACGCGCCGTCGAATCGTCGTGTCACGAGATCGAATCCGAGCAGTTCGTCGTTGTCTGCCCGTACAAAGATCTCCACGATGTTTCCTTCGGACCACACGGACCGGGGTTTCACTCGACCGCTTCCCAGGTCACTGTTCAAGGCGCCCGCCACCGTCAGTTCGGAGAGATCCACATCCCTCGCGCCAGCGGCGCGGTAGACCCATCCGTCGAAAACGATGTAACTCTCTGACGCACTCACGAAAGAATTCTCGAGCGCAGTCTCGGCTTCCTCCAGTGCAAGTGGCGCCTCCGCCGCATCTGACTCCGCCCCAAGGTCGGTACTGCGCACGGCGCTGTCCGATGACATCTCGTCCAGGGCGGCCGTCTGAGTGCCGGTCGGAGTCAGGAGATAGCTCATGCCAGCGACCGATACGATGCCCACCACCACGATGGCGGCGGCGAGAGCCGACCCGATGATCGCCTGCTGGCGCATGGGCAGCGCAGAGAGTTTGGCCCAGCTCGACTGAGGTCGCTTTGTGGCCTCCTGCGCCTTGAGGTCGGCCAATGCCGTCAGTGCGGCAGCTTCTGCTGCAGCGTCGCCAGCCGGATCCATGAGTTCCTGCGCTTTTGCCTGCGCTTGGGCGACCTCGATGCGCTCAGCCTCGACACGCGCACGCTTGATCAGGGACTCGAGCGCATGAGGGGCCATGCGTGGCTTCGGGGCGTTGTGCAGACGCGTCAACCCTCGCACGAAACGCGCGCATTCGGGACATTCCGCGCAGTGCGCTTTGGCCTCGCGAAGAAGATCGGTCTCGACTGGCGCGCGGTCGGCGGCCTGTGACAGGATCTCCTGGGTACGCAGGCAGTCCATCAGGCGGCACCTCCCTTGTCCAGTCCCAGCGTCGCTATGAGCATGCGACGGGCGCGGAACACCCGTGACTTCACGGTGCCCACGGGAACCGAGAGTATCTGTGCGGCCTCCGGATACGTGAGTCCGAAGAGGGTGACCGAGTTGAAGGCATCGCGATCCTCGGGCGCCAGACCGCTGATGGCTTGCTCAAGGGATGCGGACAGCGCGATGTCGTCGGCAAGATCGCCCGGAGAGGTTTGTGTCGCCAGATCGACCGGATCAACAGGGGTGGGTCGACGCTTGCCCTTGCGGAACATGTCGAGGCAGACATTGCGAGTCACCCGATAGAGCCACGTGGAGAATGCGGCGTTGCCGTCGAAGCTGGTTATCGAGCGGAAGACCTTCACAAATACCTCCTGTGCCACGTCTTCGGCGGTAGTCGGATCGCCAAAGAAACGAAGCGCATGACCGTAGACAGCATCAGCATGGGCGCGTACGAGCGCCTCAAAGGCGTCGGCATCGCCAATCTTAGCTGCGGCTATGAGTGCCGCTTCATCTGATGTTGCCCGTGCGACCATGTTCACTCCCCATAGGACGCTTCGACTCAACGAGTGGTTCATGTGCAATCCATGAATCTCGTCAGTCGGCGTCGCCTGCCGTATCAGGATAGCGCAGCCGCCTGAGATGTTGCTTCCCAACTTGTGCATCGGCGATGCGTACACTTGGGCTAGAATCGGGCTATGACACTCTTTGATTTCACACTCCACGCCCAAGACACCGCGACATCCGCGCGGCGAGGCACGTTCCATACCGCTCATGGACCGGTCGAAACGCCCGTGTTCATGCCGGTGGGCACCCGCGGCACGGTCAAAGGGGTGACCACGCCCCAGCTCCACGAGATAGGGGCGCAGGTCCTGCTCGCCAATACCTATCACCTGTTCCTGCGTCCCGGTGCTGACATTGTGCGCGACGCAGGCGGTCTGCATGCGTTCATGAACTGGGACCGCGCGATACTCACCGACTCCGGCGGCTTTCAGATATTCTCGCTCGCCGACACACTCAAACTCACCGACGAGGGCGTGAAGTTTCGCTCGATCATCGACGGGTCGTGGCACTTCTGGACACCCGCCGACAACATGGCAGTGCAGCAGGATCTGGGCGCCGATATCGCCATGGTGCTCGATCAGTGCCCGCCCTATCCCGCCGAGGAAGCCCAGGTCGCCGAGGCGGTCAGACGCAGCGCTCTCTGGGCCGCGCGGTGCAAGGAGTCGCATTCGCGTGAGGATCAGGCACTCTTCGGGATCGTGCAGGGTGGAGTCTACGACCATCTTCGGCAGGAGAGCATCGAGCGTACCGTCGAGGTCGGGTTCCCCGGCTACGGCATTGGCGGCTACTCGGTCGGCGAGCCGCACGACCTCATGCTCGAATCACTCGCTCCCGTCGCAGGAGCGCTCCCTGCCGACAAGCCCCGCTACCTCATGGGCGTCGGCAATCCGACTACCATTCTGCAGGCGATCGCACTGGGCGTGGACATGTTCGACTGCGTACTGCCGACGCGGACCGCGCGCACGGGCACCGCATTCAGCTCCACCGGGAGAATGAATCTCAAGAACGCGAAATTCTCACGCGACTTCGGTCCGCTCGACGAGTCGTGCACCTGCCCCACGTGCAGCAACTACTCGCGTGCCTATCTGCGGCATCTCGTGGTCATGAAGGAGATGCTCGGGCCCATGCTCATCTCCGTCCACAATCTGCACTTCCTGCTCGATCTCACGGCTCGGGCGCGTGTCGCGATCCAGAACGACACATACGGCGTATTCCTGCAGGAGTGGATGGACGGACCCGGCGCCGACGACTATTAGAACGAGCCTCGTACTGTGTCCCGCGCGAACCTGCGGGGATGGTATGATATTGCGTCATGAAAGCGACCCCTGTTTCTGCGTGACGCTCTTGCGTGGCAACAGTATCTGGAGGTACTTCATATGGATCCGCAGCTCATCTCTCTCGGCCTGCTCGTGGCCGTGTTCTACTTTCTGATCATCCGTCCGGCTCAGGTGCGCAACAAGAAGCACAAGGAGCTCGTCGCATCGCTGGCCGTTGGAGTCCACGCAGTGAGCGTGGGCGGCATCAACGGCACCGTGGTCGGATTCGGTGAGGACACCGTGATCCTGCGCGTTTCCGAGGGTGTGGAGATCGAGTTCAACAAGGGCGCGATCGGCGGGATCAAGGAGTCTGGCCTGAGAGTGGTCGAACCCGCCGCCGACGACGCTGATGAGTCCCCGGGTGACGAGCCCACCGAGGAGGCCCCGCTCTCGGATGACTGAGGCGAACACGGTCGTCGTGCTGGAGGACATCCAGAGCGACGAAGAACTCCTGGCCTATCTCGCGATGGGGGATGAATACCTCGGCGCGATCGGCTATACGGAGCACGGACTTCGCCACGCGAACCTCGTGGCTCATATCTCCGGCAACATCATGGCTCGTTTGGGTTATGACGAGCGCACGGTGCAGATCGCCGCGATAGCCGGATTCCTACATGACGTCGGCAACTGCGTGGGTCGTACGGAGCACGGCATCTCAGCCGCTCTTCTGTCCAAGGACGCGCTCTACAGGCTGGGCATGCCTCCGCGCGAAGTGGCGCTCGTCATGAACGCGCTGGGCAACCATGAAGAGGAGTTCGGCGACCCGGCGACACCCGTCGCGGCTGCAACGATACTGGCCGACAAGTCCGACGTGCACCATACTCGTGTGCGTAACCCTGACCCTGCAGCATTCGACATCCACGATCGTGTGAACTACGCGGCGAAGAGGAGTTTTCTGCGCGTTGACTCCGATACGCGTATCATCGCGCTGGAGATAGACATCGATACAGAGATCAGTCAGGTCATGGAGTACTTTGAGATATTCCTCTCGCGCATGCAGATGTGCCGCCGCGCGGCGGATACGCTCGATGCACACTTCTCGCTCGTGATAAACGGTATCAAACTGCTCTAGGGGCAGTGTTCAGGCAAGCAGTCAAGAAAGGCAGGAGAATGGACCCGAAGCAACGTAATGTGCTGTCGATCGCGCTGATCGTCGTGCTCGTCGGCGTCGCGTGGTGGGGGTTCTGGCCCTTGGATGAGAAGATCACCCAAGGCTTGGACATCCAAGGTGGCCTGTCGGTCATTCTGACCGCACAGGAGACCAGCGCCACACCGGTCACGAACGACGTGATGGATCGTGCGGAACTTGTCGTGCGCAATCGTATCGACAAACTCGGCGCCTCAGAGGTGACCGTGCAGAGGCAGGGAGCTGATTCCTTGCTCGTTCAGCTTCCCGGTATCAAGAACTCCGAAGAGGCGCTGGATGCTCTCGGGACCACCGGTCAGCTGGAGATCAGAGATGTTGAGAGCACGGATGCCACAGGCAACCCGGTTCTCGGTCCCATTCTGCTCACCGGTGACGTGATCACGGACGCAACGATCGGTACCGATCCCACCAGCGGTGAGATCGAGGTTGCCGTCACGTTCAACTCCGAGGGCACCAAGCAGTGGGCGGAGATCACGCGCAACCGCATTGGTCGTCAGATCGCCATCGTGCTCGACGGCAAGATCGAGTCCGCACCCGTGGTGCGTGAGGCGATTCTCGACGGCAGCACAGCCATCAGCGGTGGGTTCACCGCCGACGAGGCCAAGCGCCTTCAGACAGTGCTTGAGACCGGTGCACTGCCCGTTTCGCTCATCTTCTCCGAGTCGAGAGGCGTCAGCGCCACGCTGGGCCAGGACTCGCTGCAGAAGGGTGTGACATCGGCGCTCATCGGCCTGGGTCTCGTCATGATCTATCTGGCGCTCTACTACCGCGGATTCGGTGTCATGGCATGGCTCAGCATGATCACCTTCTCGTCGCTGTTCCTGGGAGTACTCGCGATCCTCTCAAACTACGGTTGGTTCGCTCTCTCGTTGCCGGG
>DFBG01000082.1 GCA_002367305.1 Actinobacteria bacterium UBA3086
GATCGCAGCCTCAACATCAAAGTTGGGCTTGTTGAGCATGAGCACGGCGAGGTTGACGATCCTCACCTTGAGACCGTGTCGCTCCATGTACTCGGCCATGCTGGTGAAGCCCAGCGGATACATCTCAAATGCGGGTGTCGAAGGCACCATGTCGGACACGGGTCCGAACATGATGGAACGTTCGCGGAAGTCGTACACGCTGGGCGCGTGAAGTAGAACGATGTCGATCTGCGCCATGAGATCCAGGCCCTTCTGTTGATGCTGCAGCGTGTACCCGACGTTCGCCCGGCAGCGTTCGTCGCATTGATGCGGGCACGTTCCCGAATCAGTCACAAGCGAGCGGAAGTATACCATGCGACGCGGGCGCTTTCGCCCCTGCGTGAGGCGTGCTCTGCACGGCAGTGAACGACCACGTGACCGACTGCACATATTCCACGACGAATAGCGTCTCCGCGGCAGGGGAATTGCTACAATCAGTTAGCAGAATAACGAAGCCGACGAGCCAACCGGGAGTTTTGATGAGCAAGAAGAAACAGCACAGCGCCAAGACCGCCAAGACCGCCAAAACCGGCGCTGCGAAGCCCGACCCCCAGGCAATCGCAGCGGACACAAGGCGACGTAGGATCGCAGTGATCGCTTTCGCCTTCTCAGGCATGGCCGCCCTCATGTACGAGGTACTCTGGACGCGCGAACTCTCATTGGTGTTCGGGTCCACGGTCTACGCCGTTTCAATGATGCTCGCCGCATTCATGAGCGGTCTTTCGCTGGGAGCCTTCCTGGGCGGCCGATGGGCGGACCGCAGCAAGGATCTCATCGCCCTGTTCGGGCGACTCGAGTTCGGCATCGCGATCTTCGGACTGCTCTCGCTGCCGCTGGTGCAGGTTCTGCCGGACGTGTACTTCTTCGTCTACGACACCATTCGGCCGCCATTCGCGGTCTTCTTCGTGATCCAGATGTTCCTGTCGTTCATGATCATGCTCATCCCCACGACGTTCATGGGGGCCACGTTCCCCGTGGTCTCCAAGCTCAACACCTCCGCGCTCGATGAATTGGGCACGGACGTAGGCAACGTCTACTCGATCAACACCCTCGGCTCGATCGCCGGGTCCCTCGGCACGGGCTTCCTGTTCATCCCCTTGATCGGCGTCAAGGCGACGACGTTCGCAGCGGCGGCCCTCAACCTCGCGGTCGCGCTCGTTGTGACCGGCATCTCACAGACCGGCTTCAAGATTCCGCGAAAGACCATGGCGATCGGTATCATCGGACTGGCGATCGCGCTCGGATCGGGCGCGCTGGTCGGCCAGTCGGCGTACGCACACAGCTTCTACCGCATCGGCGATTTCGGAACATATGCTGAGTACGAGGAATATCGTGACGCCCTCGTGACCAAGTATTTCGCCGACGACGTGCACGGTCGCGTCGTCGTGTTCGAGACGCCGGATGGTGAACGTCACCTGCAGAACTCCGGCAAGGTGGAAGGCTCGACCGCGATTCTGGACCGACAGACCACCTCGCTTCTCGCGCTCGTGCCCATGGCGGCGAGCGAGAACCCTGAATCGGTCATGGTGGTCGGCCTCGGGACGGGCTTCACGTCGCTGGCCGCCCTCGATGCCGGCGCCAGATACGTGGACACTGTGGAGATCAACGACTCCGTGCTTGAGGCATCGCGCCTGTTCGTTGGCTCGGATGTCGAGGACAACCCGCGCTCCGAGATACATGTCACCGACGCGCGCAACTACCTGAACGTCACGGATCGCACCTACGACGTCATCACCTCTGAGCCCAGTTACCCGCTCTCGACGCACGTGTCACACCTGTTCACCAGCGAGTTCTACGAGCTCGCCAAGAGCCGCCTCAATGACGACGGTGTGCTCTGCCAGTGGATTCCTCGCTATCTGCTCTCCGACGAGGACACGCTGATGATGCTCAAGACGTTCCACGACGTCTTCCCCGAGGTCTACATGTGGGGCTCCAACCAGGGCGCCGATGAAGCCGTGGACATGCTGCTCATCGGCGTGAACGGCGACCGGGTGATCGATCCTGCCGTGGTGCAGGCGCGCGTGGAGAGCATGAGCGACTTGGAGCTGGACTTCGGGTTCTTTGGCAGCCCCGCTGATATCGCCGCCGCTGTCGCCGACGAAGACATCCTCGTCAACACCGACGATCTCCCCCACCTCGAGTTCCACACCCCCCGCAACCAGATCGAGTTCTACCGCGAGGGCATGGAGGCCCTGGGCGAACGCTAAGTCTCACGCACTTCAACGGTGGTGCTGATCGCCGCCAGGCGCCTCTCTCGCTCCGTCCTGCTCGGATTTGGTGTGGGCATACGATTCATTCGAGAGATGCCTTGCCTCCCAAGATTCTCTCAGATATCCCCTTCTGGGGACCCCCATGTGTCCGAGAACGTGTCGGTACTAGGTGAACGTTCGATCCAGAAATGGGAGCAGTTGTTCACCTACTGCCGACGGACGTGGATGCTCGATACCAATGAGTGGGGACACGCTCGGGCACTCTCCAGGGCACAACATGGCCCCGGCCTCGGGGCCACATACCCACAGTGCGAACGCACACCTTTAGAGCAAGCCTCACCCAACTTTCCGTCGAGGGCCGTGACCCTTACCTGCGAACGCATACCCTCCGTATACTCGAGCGGTTTGCGGCTAACACGTGCTTACACCGGAACCAACACACAACACAAAGGACCCGCATCCATGGTGTGGATGCGGGTCCGTCACTGTTTCCAGCGATGCTGCTACATGAGGAAAGCCTTACGGCAGACCCTTGAGCAGCAGATCCCAACCACCATCAGCGTTCTGGAAGTCAGTGTTGTCGCCGTTCCAGTAGGTGCTGTCACCGTGGCAGTCTATACACACAGAGTCGAGGTTCTCGACCGTATCTGCATAGAACTGCTCGCCGGACTCGATCCAAGCAAGATCTCCAACCTCAATATCATCCGCGCGCAGGGCATCCGTCGTGTTCTCGGACTCCCAAGTCTGATACCACCCAGCTGCGTAGTTATTGTAGTCAAGATCCGCAAGGGCGGAACGCGTATCGCCAGCGGCGATAGCAGTACCGTCGAAGTCAACACCAAAGATCTCGTCCTTCAGCATGTTGGCACCAAGCGTACGGTGCGGGAAGCTGAAGCCACCGTCGATGCACTTGCCAGAGAGGCCAGCGACCGCGGAAGTGTGCGCGTAGGCGTTAGGCATGAAAGTAGACTTGCCCTCCGTCAACTCCACGACACCGAATGCACCATTCGCTGCGAGAGACTTGCTCTCGTTCACGCCATGGCACTGGTTACATGAGCTTGCACCACTGTGGCAGTTGCGGCAGTGGGGACCCTCGTTGTCATCTGAACCACCCGGGTTCAGGGGCATCGAGCGTGCTCAATGGCGCGGCTGCGCATCATGGCTGTAAGCCGTGACATACGTCGAAGTATGCTCGAGTGCTACGACCGCACCCTGCACCGAGGCGCCGGCGGCGCCGTCGTGGCAGTCGGTGCAGAACTCAGAGACTGCGAGCATGCCCGTGTTGTCGTCACCAAACTCAGCAGTCCCACCCATGCCCACCGGCTTCGGGTTCCAGGGGAGAGCCTTGTCGTAATCGTTGTTCTGGTCTCCGCCGTAATTGGGATCAGCGGGGCCATAGGGATCGTCCCAGTCGATTGCGAGCTTGTTATAGCCCTCGAAGGGACCTTCACCAGCGACCTGAGCGTCTGTGGTGAAGCGCGTGTCCTCACCATCACCGTTGTCCGGGTTCTTGAGAAGCAAGAAACGTCCGGTCGGCCAGATCGGCTTCTTCTTGGTTACCGCGGTGATAATGCCGTCAGCGGCGCCAGTGGGGCTTGAGACGTCCGTCAAGAGCACGATGTTGCCCTCGTTCGGTGTCATGCCCCAGTACGCGGCCTTGTCAGCAGTGAGCGTGGCTCCCTTGCTGGCGTCCAACACGTAGTTGCCGGCGAGGTTCGGGACAATGCCAGCAGCTGCCAACGTGGCGTCATCAACAGGCACCGAACCGAACTTGGCGAAGACGGCCGTAACGGCAGTCGTCGGCTCCATTGCGCGACCTGGGTTGGCGAACGTGGTCAGCACGCGAGCAGAGTTGCCGTGCGGCGTATGACAGTCGAAGCAAGCCAGACCTTCTGAGTCACTGTAGGCAGGCTTGATGTCGACAGGTGCCAAACCCGTGTACCCAAGCGTGTGCCCGGTACCCATACCTTCGCCATCTTCACTTGTCACACCTGTTGCTGTGTATGCGTTGTCCATCTGAATGTTGATGGACGAGCCACCACCACCGACATGACAGAAGTCACAAGCGGCCTCACGCGTGCTAGCGCGAAGCAGCATGTACGAACCAGCGGCGTAGTGAGTCGAGTGGCACTCCTGACACTTATTGGTCGTCGAGTTGTAGCCACCGTGCGGTCCACTGGTGTAGCCATTGGCACGAGTGTAGTAGCCGGCGTTGTAGTCATATGCATCGCCGAGATCTGCACTCGCGTCACCATCAACTGAATAGTTGTAGCCGCTGTCGTTGTAACCTTCTGCCAGGGCGGGTGCAGCAGCGAGAGCGAGCATGGCCACTACGATGAGGGCCAGCGTGAGAATACGCTTCACTTGTGTTACCTCCCTGAAGAATGTGTGTGTGTTTGCAGATATCACTTTGTTAGTTCACCTCCTAGACGTAGTGAATCACTCAGTATGTTAACGGGTTCACTAATAATCCACAATAATTACACTGATAAGATTCGATTCACTGTGCTATCAAACCTTCATATACCTCCTGTTCAGACGTACTAACGCATGACTTCGCTAATAAATAGCGAATGCCCCCACAGGGCCGAGGGGGCATTCGCGCTCGTTCAATCCTTCACCAATTCTGAACTCTTTCGCTAGCTCTTGAGCGAGTACTCCTCGATCAACTCATCGTAATCAACAGTCTTGACGCCATGGTCGGCCATACGTTCACGCTGATCTCCATCCACGCAGAGAGCACGATGGCGGGCCAGCAGCAGGCGCTTCAGCCCAGTCGGGCGAACCACCTCGGCCAACCTCTCCTCATCCGCGAACTCAACTACCCCTTCGTCCAAGGACGATGCCGGCGACACGGGCACCAGATACTCCCCGAGCAGAACACCCTCCTCTTCGACATTCTCGAACCGTTCGAAAACGTTTTCGAGAACATATACCTTCGAGTACACCGCGAGGATCAAGCGCGCATTGCCCTCTCCGATGGACCTCTCCAGCGTCTCGCTGGTGGCGAATATGCGACGACGGCCGAATAGCGGAAGGAGCGGGAGGAGTAGCAGCGGAAGCAGATACCACATCCACGGGTTACGCGCGACGATATTGTTCTCGTCAGGTGTGAGAAGTCGAACGATCTGCACACGATCGTTGAACGTATCGGCGACTACAAAAAGGTCGCCCCCGATATGAGCGAGCGTGGTCGGCAAGTTGAACGAGCCATCGCTGGGACCACGGCTCTCGCCAAACTCCCAAATCGACTCACCTGAGTCTGCGTCAAATATCTCGATCGTATGGCGGAACCCGTCGAGAATCACAACGCGACCTTTGGAGTCGATGGTGATCCCGCTCGGCGCAATGAATCGAACACCAGGGTCGTCCTGATACCGCGGGGGCTCACCAACGGTCCAGTCGACAGTAGCCGTGAGCTCACCGCTCATCTGAACTTTCTGAATTCGAGCGTTGTTTGTGTCTGCGACATAGATCGAGCCATCCCTGTCAACCGCCATGGCTCGCGGAAAATCAAACTGCCCCTCTGATACACCGCGGGTCCCAACCTCGTCCAGATACTCCCCCTGGGCACTCATGGCGACGATGGAGCCAAAACTCCCGACGTAAACAGTGCCGTCGGGGGCAACAGCTGGAGCAAGCGGCGACAGGACCGGGGTCTCCCAGAGGAACTGGCCATCCAAGTCATAGCAGATTACCCGGAGACGCGCTCTATCGGTAACGTACAGGTGATTCGCAAGGCTGTCGGCAGCAATTCCAAGTGGCGACAGAAGCTGCCCCGGCGCCGTGCCATGCTCTCCGAAGTGCGTGATGTAGTCACCGTCAGGACTGAACTTCACCACGCGAGCCACATCTCGAAGCGTCACATACATATTGCCTTCATCATCAACGGCTGTGCCCACGGGATGCGCAAGGGGTTCATCGCCTTCGCCGTAGGTGTACATGGTTCGAACGTGAATGATGCCCACATCAGAGGAGGATGTGTCGTCTGCAGCAGAAGGAGTCTCCCCTCCGGAAAGATACAGATAGAATCCACCCAGCCCAAGAAGCACAACTAGGCTGATGAAAAGCAGCAAGAACAGAAGGCGGCGGTTGCCGGTCATTCGCGATCACACCTCTCCGGAGCCTACTGGCCCTCGCTGTCAGTGGGAACGCCGCCATCGTCATGCGGGTTCACCGTCTCGGTCTCTTCCACAGTGACGCCCAGGCGTTCAAGCGCGCCCGTGGCACGTTCATCGCCGGGTAGATATCGAAGCGCCTGCTCGTACTCAGCTATCGCGTCATCGGTCCTCCCGGCCTCCTCAAGAATCTCGGCGTAAATGATGCGCATATCCGCGGCCATGTACGATATCTCGAGCGCCTGCTCCATTACCTCGAGTGCACCTTCAATGTCACCCTCTGCACGCTTGATCTGAGCCATGAGAAAGAGTGGCTCGGCATTGTCTCCAGCTGTATCGAGGGCGATTTCCTGCTCCACGCCTTCACGCGCCGCCTCGAAATCACCGACCAACATCATCATCTGAGCGTAGCGGCGAGGGATTCCCACCATCTCGCTACCGAATTCCCATGCCCGTGAGGCGTGCTCAATGGCGTCGTCATTCTTGCCAAGATCGAACTCGGCCTCAGCCAGTGTCATGAGAACAGTCGGGTCATCTGGATACTTGGCGAGACCGTCAAGAAGGACCTGATAGTCTCTCTCGGCGACGCTGCTCGGCTGGTCGTCGAACAACGAACCAGACACGAGCATGAACACAATAACGCTGAGGAGAATGACGACCATACCGATGAGAGCAAAGATAACCGGTGAGGTTTCTCCGCCTACTCGTTGAGCGCTAGGCAGTGCTTTGGACACGCGCACGCACCTCTCTTCTTGATCGGACAACCTTCTCTTGCGCTTCGAGAATGCACCCTCGCAGGATTCGTTAGCATTTTAACGAACAATCATGCGTCGGCTATCCTACCAGCAATTTTCAGGCTTCTCAATATTCTTGGGCCTGTCGCCCTAAAACGGTGACGACAGGTGGCACAGGCCACAGAACGAGACGTCGTGACAGTTGCATCCGCCGGGCCAGTTGGTTGCCGCCGCAGGACCGTGCTGAGGGAACCATTTGTCGTACGTGCCGTGAATATTCACATCTGTATGACATCCACACCCTAGCGAGGATGATGCCGACTCGTGACACCTCGCGCACAATCCCGGGTTCGACCACGATTGCCCAGCGTGTTCGGAGAAAAAGACCGTGGGATGCGGAAGCTCCAGTCCATGACACTCGATACAACGTTCGGTCGTGCCAGCGGTATGACAACCGGAACAGCGGATATTTGCGGGAGTGTTACCAACAGGCTGCGATTCACGAGTGTCCGAAGGACGCCCGTCATGACAGGTGAGACAGTCGGATTCGGCACGAACCCCGTCATGGCAGACAAGGCACACTGTCATCATCGAACGCTCAATCGAGCGACCCTGGTCTGCTGCCAACTGAGCGTGACCCGAGAACATGTGACATGTCGTACAGGCGAACCCCTCAGCGACCACATCAGCGTGACGCATGCGGATCTTGGTCCCCGTCAGCTCATTCACGATCTCCGCGTGGCACCCAAGGCAGCGATCGGAAAATACACTTTCCGAGGCGACCAGCGGCGCCGATGAGTCACTGGACTCGAACACGACATACCGGATCACACCAGTTGCAGACGCACGCAGCGATCCAAAGAGTCCGGCAGAGGCGTGACAGTCGT
Organism: Actinobacteria bacterium UBA3086; assembly: GCA_002367305.1. Lineage (GTDB taxonomy): Bacteria > Actinomycetota > Coriobacteriia > Anaerosomatales > UBA3086 > UBA3086. The sequence goes on from DFBG01000082.1 coordinate 7,989, forward strand.
AGCACGAAACCTGGGAATGAACGTCAGCCTCCCATGCAAGAACAGCGTTCCCGGTCGCGTGGCAAGAACCACAGCGTTGCCCCACTGAGACACGCCCAGGCGACAGCCCAGCCACAACCAGTAGCAGCGCGACCGCGAGAACGATGACCGCGAAGAACTGTATACGCACGCGATGATTCACCCGAAGGCCCAACCGCCTCTTGCGGACCATGCCGCGAGTGATATCTACCAGAGCGATCATGAACAGGACCGAAAGAATCAGGACAAGTCCGGCGATGGCTGCAAGGAGCAGCGACTCCTGCGGGTACCCGCGCGGATCCGCCAGAACGTCAGGAATTCGCTCCCGAATAGCCGCGAGTCCTGTTTCAATCTGGAGCATGATGTTGTTTAAACGCTCGATCATGTCATCACAACCCATGCACCATGCCTACGCCGGGCACATTGGGGTGACTCGATTCAAAGTGACACATATCGCACGAGAGTTGCTGATGACACCTACTGCAGACCTCTTCTCCCAAGCGAACTGCCTCGGGACCGTGAAGTGGCAGAAAGTCCTCACTGTGCGGCATCTGTATCTGGTGACAGGAACCACACCACGCTTGGTCATGACATGTCTCGCACACCTCTCGACCCGATTGGCTCACATCGCGCCCGTGCTCAACCACCCAATCCGCTGGATGAGGAACTCGAACGGCATGACAGCCGATGCAGAACCTAGGAACGTGACATGACGTGCAGGTGTCGAGATCACCCATCCCGTGAGTCTCTCGCCATTCTTCGCCGTGGGTGGCTCTCCATGCGTTGGTTCCTTCGCGTCGCTCAGATGGCTCGCCAGGAACGTGGCAAGTCTCGCATGCATCGATGTTCTGCAGACTTGTGCGATGGCACGACGTGCAGTCCTCCATGGCCAGAAGCCGATACCAATGACCCTCCACGGCATGCCCAATGCCGCCGTGACATTCCGTGCAAGGAACATCCAAGAAGTCTTGATGTCTGACAGCTACTGCATTGGCAACAATCACTCCGTCGGTGATGGACGCATGGCAGTCGATGCATCCCGCGACATCGAAGGATGTAGACTGCATCACGCCCTCAGGCGGCGCACCCGCCCACGTGATCGCACGCATCCCGTCGGAGAGATGCCCCAGCACTCCACGGGTGGCGTGGCAGTCGGAACAGTCGAGTGATGCGTGTGGCGAATCAGCTGCCGCCTCGCTGTAGGGCTGCATGGAATGGCAACTCGTACACCCGATGTCCGCCGAGACCCCCATACCGAGAAGCATCAGGGCGAGCGGGAGCAGCACCGCGATGACCGCACACGCGAATACCACGCGCCACACGATCTGCCGCGTACGTGAGTGCTTGTTACGCTTTCTGCGCACCGCCCTAAGGGCCGGCATCGGCGGCCCCTTCCAGGACGTCGAATGCGATGGGCTCATCAGGATAGAGCTTGAGTACTTCTCGCGCCATGGCGCGCGCCTCATCCGAGCGATCAGCCTGGGCCAGCGCGACCATCGTCTTCAGCCTGACCTGCAGACCCAAGGGATACCGCGCCACCGCCTCTAGATACTCCTCGGCGACCACGGACGGGTCAGCTGTGTAACTAACAAGCGTGGCTTGTGCCAACTCGAGATCGTACGAACCCGGCTCTAGCAACAATCCCTCCAGAAGTGAATCGAATGCAACACCAGCCGCATCGCCCCCAAGGTACGCGGCAGCGTCGGCCTGAGCGACTCGATATACATCCGTATAGGGATTCATGCGGGTCGCTTCCTCATGCGCGGCAACGGCGCCTGAGAAATCAGCACGCTGAAATCGATCCAACCCCGTGGCGTAGGAGGCGTCCGCAACGAGATACCACCCGGCGCTCAATGCGACAGCTGCTGCCGTGATCGCAGAGAACAACGCAAGCCGAGAAACACCAGGCTCGGCAGAATCGCGCTCGGAGTTCGAATCTGTGTCCCCGCGAGCGATGAGCGACCTGCCCACAAGGACGCCGCCGAACAGCCACCCCAGAGCACTCGTTTCAACCGTGGCGATGCCGAATACCCCTTGGCCCACGAATGCCGCAAATCCCACCAATGCCATAAGCGAGGCGGCGTCTCGGCCACGAGCGCTTCGATATCCCATCGAGCCCACCATTGAGATCAACAGGAGGCTCATCAATCCGGCAGGAATCCCTGACTCGGCAATCACCTGCAGGAACTGCGAGTGCGCCTGATCGGGCCGAACATCGGCCACTTCGGCGATCGCATGCGCTGTCGGCTGATACATAGGAAACTCATATAGATAGCGACCGGGGCCGACACCGAGAACAGGATTGTCGGCGACCATAGCGGCCGTCCCTCGCCATATCTGCAGTCGGCTCGCGGCTGAACCCGAAGCGAGTGAGGCCGGATTCAGTTTGCTGAGCGCCTCTGTGTCCGAGGCCACCGCCCCAAGACCCAGCAACAACACGAGCGCCACCACAGGAGCCGCTCGACGAACAGACGGTCTAACGACCGCGACCAGCACGACCACCGCAACGATCAACCCGAACCACGCGCCACGAGAACTCACGACACCCATGGCGACAGCCCCGGAGGCCGCCGCAACGATCAGCCAGTTTCTCCATGGCCCGCGCTCAACGAAGGCTGCTGCCGCGCAGAGGGACACCAGGACGGCGAGCCAGGACCCGGTGAGTACCCGGTTGCCCATGGTGCCGTCAGGGGTGTATCCGCCCAGAACCTGATACCCGATCACGATCGCCTGGAGAACAACGGCTACCGCCGCAGCCTTCGCGACGAATCGCATCGAACCGCGGAACGACATGGCTCCAACTACGCCAACAACAAGCATCAGGGCGAGTGTGAGAAGTCCCTGGAATCGGCCGTGAACCCCCCAGAGTGCCGACGCCGGCCCGTTGACGAAAGCTGAGGCAAGCGCCAACGCAAAAAGCAGGACGGCGGGGAGAGCGACCCTGCCGACCGGTTCGTCCCTGGTGTGACATGACGTCGCGAGCGCTGCAAGGGCCACTGCTATGGAAACCAGAATCGCCCGCGCCGGCTGGTACACGTCGCTCACCAAGGGCAGGTTCACGAATGCTGCTGCGAGCACGAGAATCGTCGCAAACTTGATGACAGAATCACGGCGCTCGACTAAGATTGTGATTTGCATAACAAACTCAGACTACTTTCCGCTAGGGCAGAACGTCAACTCTGAGACTCTCAAATCACCATTTCCAAAAGACTCCTATACCCTCCCTCGTCAAACTCGGCGCGTGGATTGCTTATGTACTTGGAAACAACACCTGCACAGATTGACCAAGGAGGCGCAGTGACCATCAAGCGTATCGCTCTCGCCGCACTCGTGATCGTGATAGCCGTGTCCGTCACTGGCTGCTCGTTGTTCGAGAAAGATCCCGAGCTCAGAGACGTCTCAGCACGCGACGGGCTCTACCACTTCCAGATACCATCCAACTGGCAGGACTTGGTCGACTCTCAAGCAGTCGCAATCTATGCCGCCGACGAGTTACCGGAGGCAGGACAGCCATCCGACACACTGTCGATCATCGCGCTGACGGCCAAAGAAACCACAGATGCACCCGTGGCCGACGAGATCGTTCGCATCACGACCAATCGCTCCATCCAGCGAAGCTGGACAGACACCGAGATCGGCGATCCCTACGAGACTACCGTCGGAGGACGAACTGCGTTCGCGGTCGAGGTTGCAGCAATAGATGGGAACAGCAACCCGTTCATGGGTCGCTTCTACTTGGTTCGTACGGCGGGGAGCGAGATCCTGATCGTTGCCGTAGCACCGACCGACCTTTACGCGGACTACGTGCCCGACCTTGAGGGTGTCATTGAGCGCTGGTACTGGCACCAGCCTGATTCGCAGACGACCGACATGGAAGTCGATATGCCTCTGGAGACCACGGGTACCATCGAGTAGTTTTCCCCACGAACTCCTACGGCCGCGCACTACCCGCAATCGGAACCTGACACTTGCACGCGAGCGACTTGATGTCGCAGGGCATGCGCACGTGATGGATGTCCATACCCTCTGGTCGCTGGAGCTTGATAGCCGGCGTGAGCAGAAGCGCTCCGGTGATACCGGCCTTCGCAAGCAGATCGAGCGTCATCTGCACCCAGCCAGGAGAACAGGCTACGAGGGCAACGCGTACATCAAGAGCCGGATCGATATCGGGGAGTTCGGTCACGTGGCGAACCACCATGCCGTGGACCTCTTTGCCCACATCCTCCGGCATCTCGGAGTAGTACCCCACCGGCTTCACTCCATAACTCTCAGAGGGGAACACGACCTGCAGGGCCTCGATCATCTGAATGCTTCCGACCTTGACGATCGGGTACTCCTCGGACAGACCCAGGAACTCGGTCAGTGCGTGGAACAGCGTGTCAGACTCGTAGCCCGCACCCGGACGCCCTACTCCACCAATGAAGGACATGTCCCTGCGGACCGTCTCTTCTTTGATGCTCAGTTCAGCAGCGAGCTGCCGAGAGGTGATCCGGCCGACGGCCCCTTTACGGAGCAGCTCCCCCAAGTAGCAGTGATACAAGGACAGACGATACACCGACGCCTCGGGAACTCGTTGATCCTGCGACAAGCTACTCGACCCCCAACTGGACTTCGCTAGTTTCTAACACTATATCTGTTCAGACACGAGTTGCCTATTGGATACAACATTCAGTGGAAAATCCGCCAACGACGCCCCATTCAAGCACGCGAAGTGCCGAAATACTGCGGCAATGTATCTCCAAAGAATACGTCCGAAACATCCCGAATCAGTTCATGAGACCACGAACATCTGCACCAGCGCGCAGCGGCTACTCCGTGATCGGGTCGGGAATCTCCTCGTCCGTGAGCGGAAA
>DFBG01000060.1:0-3737 GCA_002367305.1 Actinobacteria bacterium UBA3086
TCATGAGGAACTTGGGCGGGCGCGGCGTGAGGCGCCGGAGCCACGGGAACCAGCCGGTCATGTTCAGGCCCAGAAGCACCATGAACGCACCGGCAAAGACCGTGATGTAGCCACGGATGCCACCCAGGTCGAATGCAGCGCCAATGAGACCCAGAAGCAGGCCGACGGCGATATAGCTGATCAGTTTGGCGCCTTGATACACGAGGTGCGGCATCATCCGCTTGCGAAGCGGGCCGTCCTCGGCATCCTTGACGGCATAGGTGAGCACCAAGCTGCCGCACATGGCGACGCAGTGAACGCTGGTGACGAGACCCACGCCGAGCATAGGTAGGAACAGATCCACGAGTACCCTCTCATCCATTGAAGAAAACGAAACAACGGAAGCAGGCCGACGGGCACACGTGCCCACGGTCCCTGCGAGGGTTCATCAGACTGAGAGACGTTCTCCTAGGGGAGAGAGCGGGGGCGAAGGTCCCGTGTCGACGAGTTCTGTGACTATCGGCTGCTCCACCACGGGAGGCTCAGGCGAAGCCAGAGCGGCGACGGCGACCACGACTGGCGTGGGTGCGTCGGCAGAGACCACACCGTCAGGCGAGTCCTCGACCATCATGTAGTCGGCGCACTCCATGTCCATGTCGGTCACGAGACCCAGACACTCGGGCATGGCGCAGGACGGAGCGATGGCAACCACCACGAAGAACGCCATGACGATGGCTAACTTCGCGAGAATATCTGTGGTGAATCGGGCCATGTCGCCTCTCATGAACGCATCCTGCACAGAGGAATGCACAGAACATGCCAAATGAAGGGATTTCGCGCGAAATTCTCAGGCGCGGCGCAGTGCCTCGCCAAGCGTCTCGGGCAGCCCGGCCCGGAGCATCTCTGAGACCACGGTCTCCATGTCGTACTCCAGCCGATGAACCACGTACCCGACCCAGACGTCACTCTCCCCGACCGGAGCGACCGCGGGGTCGTCGGCAGCGGCTTGGCGCACTTCATCCTGCGTGCCGAGAACGACCTCCACCCAGCCCGCGCGAGGGTCGCCGTCCTTGGGCTTGCCCACCGAGCCCGAGCTCACGTAGTGCAGCGTGCCGGACGCATCGTCTCGACCCGACTCAGCCGCCGAGAACGAGCGATGGTACGGAATGTGGATGTGCCCGTGGAGCACCACGTCGGCATCCGCGTCGAGGGCGAGCCTCGCCAGCTGCGACTCGGTGCGATCCAGCAGCAGATACTCGTTGTTCTTGCGTGGGCTCCCATGCACGAGAAGCACCCGCACACCGTCGAACTCGAACCGTCGCTGAGCCGGAAGCGAGCGCAGCCACTCCGCGTCGGTCTCGCTCGTCTGGGAGTCGGTGAACTCGTAGGAGCGTTCACCGTTGGCACGAGCGGCGTCGGTGGCGTAGTAGCAACCGCAGTCACCCGCACGGGTCGACACGCCTGCGTCGTAGTTGCCGGGAATAGTGGGGATGCCGCTGGAACGCATGATCTCGATGACCTCGGTGGGTCGTGGCCCATAGCCGATGAGATCGCCCAGGCAGTAGCGCTCCTCAATGCCCGCAGCATCGATGTCGCTCAGAACGGCACGCAGCGCAGCCGCGTTACCGTGAATATCGGAGAAGATCGCCAGTCGTTTCATAAGGACAGTGTGGCAAAAGCGAGAGCGCTACGCCACTGAGAGCGTGGAGACCATGTCTCGGTCGAGCGCCAGCTCCGCGAGCCATGCGGCGCAGGCGCCGGTGAGACGCGTGCAGTGCTCCCGACGCTCAGGTGTATCCATGCCGCCAAGACGCGAAGTGATCGCACGACAGCATGCCGCCCCCTCCTGAGAGCGGAACCGCGCGTGGAGTTCACTGGAGATATCGAGCGCGGGATCGCAACTCTCGTCGGCTCCGACTCGTCCCGCCATGATGCCGGCGCCCACGATCGCACCGGACAGCGCACCACAGGAGCACCCGGAGTTGCCCATGCCGATGCCCAACGCGGTTCCCAGACGGGAGATGTCACTGGAAAAGGGAGAGCCGGCCATCTCATTGGCAACGAGGATCAGAACTTCGGAGCAGAGCATGCCCTCGGCATAGAGGGACTCGGCGCGATCTCGGGCCTCTTGAATGATGCGATCGTTGCTGGACATGGGGCTCCCTGGAATCGGTTGCACCCATTATATAAGTTGAACGAATATCGTCAATACAGAATTGCTATATCTTGATCGTTCTCCCCTGCAGGGTCACCGGTGGGTGCCAGAGCCGATGCTATCTCTCGCCAGATGATGTCCACCGCCTCCGCGGCCTCGCTCCCAAGCGGCAGGGTCGCTGCGGAGTCATCGCCATCCGCAAGCTGCACCGAGATGGCCGCCATTGCAGGATCGAATGGAATGGTGGCAATGAGTTCGATCTGCTCCTGCTTGCAGAGGTGGCGTATGGCGTCCGCTCCCCTCTCGGAGAGATCCGCCTTGTTGAGCACCACTTTGACGAGCAGGGAGAACTGTCGAGCCAGTTCGCTCAGCCGCCGGAGATCATGCTCGCCCGACAGAGAGGGCTCGGTGACGGCCACCAACACATCAGCGCCGGAGACCGAAGCTATCACCGGGCATCCGATCCCAGGAGGTCCGTCGACCAGGATCCAGTCGGCCTCGTGTTCATCTGCGAGAGCGTCGCCGCGTTCGCGAACCGCCGTCACCAGCTTGCCTGAGAGGTCCTGGGCCGGCTGCAGTTCTCCGAATGCGATGGGGCCGGTGGCGGCGGTTCCCACGCATGCGCGGCCCGCGATCGACGGCACCATGGTTATCGCGTCGGATGGACAGAGTTCCGCACAGAGTCCGCATCCTTCACAGACCAGAGGGTCCACGCGGTAGGTCTGCGCGAACGAGGTCTCGTCGGGCCAGAGGATGGCGTCGAACCGACAGGCGCGGGCGCACATGCAGCAGGCCACGCATAGTGCGGGATCCACGACCGCGGTCGCGCCGCCAGCGAACTCCTCACACGAAGTGGACTCGGCACGCAACGCAATGGGCAGGTTGGCGGCCTCGACATCCGCATCGGCCACGACCACGGTCCCCTCAAGGGCCGCACGGTGTGCGAGCAGCGCGGTGAGGGTGGTCTTGCCCGTGCCCCCCTTGCCTGAGGCGATCACCACCGTCTTCATAGTGAAACACCTCCTGCAACACTCGGCGTACACGTTGCCGCCAGCTCTCGCACGCTCTCTAACATGGCGATGAATCGCTCCTTCTCGCCCGGCAGAACGTCGATGACCAGTTTGCCGTCGGCGTATGTGGATGCGATCGCGCGATCGAACGGAATCGAGGCGATGACCGGGATGTCGCGTTCGGCAGCCCAGGCGGCAACGTCCACCCCGCCGGTCTGCGCACCCGCTCTATTGATCACGATTCCCGTGGGGATTCCCAACGTCTCCGCGAGCTCCGCTGCAAGCTTGAGATCGTGCAGCCCGAACGCGGTCTCCTCGGTGACCAAGAGCACCGCGTCGGCATGGCTCACCGAAGCGACAGCCGCGCACGCCACGCCTGGAGGCGCATCGAGCAACGTGAACTGAGCATGCGAGGTCTTTGCTCGAGCCCTCGCCTCACGGATGACCGTGGGCGCCTTGACCTGACCGACATCCAAACGCCCGGTGACGAGCTCCAGCGATGCCGAGCCCGGGGGCATGTTCTCCACCGCACCGGCGATCACCTCGCCCACGCGCATCGGCTCCTCGCCCATGGCACCGGTCATGCAGACCTG
>DFBG01000060.1:3748-3872 GCA_002367305.1 Actinobacteria bacterium UBA3086
ACAGAGCTCCGGGAACACGATCACTTTGCCGGCGAGAATGCGGATGCCACCGTACGCGCATGCATCGCGGCACATGCCGCAGGACGTGCACAGATCCTCATCGACCTTGGCGATGAGCGCCTCC
>DFBG01000076.1:0-4785 GCA_002367305.1 Actinobacteria bacterium UBA3086
CTCGAGGCGTGGAACAAGTTCGACGGTCAGCCGTACAAGCGCGAGCTGATCGAGGAACTGCCCGAGGGCGAGATCATCTCGATCTACAACCAGGGCAACTTCACCGATCTCTGCCGCGGACCTCACGTGCCGCACACCGGGCGCATCGGTGCGTTCAAGCTCATGAAGGTCGCTGGCGCCTACTGGCGTGGCGATTCCGACCGACCCATGCTTCAGCGCATCTACGGAACTGCGTGGTTCAAGCAGAAGGATCTCGATGCGTATCTGACGCGTCTTGATGAGGCTGAGAAGAGGGACCACCGCAAGCTAGGCAAGGAGCTTGACCTGTTCAGCTTCCAGGAGGCTGCGGGTGCGGGTCTGCCGCTCTATCACCCCAAGGGCGCGCGCGTTCTGCGCCTGCTGCAGGAGTGGCTGCGCGCAGAGTTGTATCGCCGCGGATACGTCGAAGTGATTACGCCGCACATGTATAAGGCCGATGTTTGGAAGATCTCGGGTCACTACGAGAACTACCGAGAGAACATGTACTTCTTTGAGATCGACGAGGGCGACGGCAAGGTCAACGAGTACGGCATCAAGCCGATGAACTGCCCCGGTCATCTCATGATCTACGGCAACGATGTACGTAGCTACCGCGATCTGCCGATCCGCATGTTCGAGTTCGGCACGGTCTATCGTCACGAGATGTCCGGTGTCGTTCACGGGCTCATGCGCGCACGTGGATTCACCCAGGACGATGCGCACATCTTCTGCACCGCCGATCAGGTGCACGACGAGGTCGTCGCCATGCTCGATCTCGTGGATTACGTGATGCGAGAGGTGTTCGGCTTTGAATACACGGCCGAGATATCCACGCGTCCTGAAAAGTCCATCGGTGATGAGAAGTTCTGGGACGTTGCGACCAAGTCCCTGATGGGCGCCTGTGAAGCCCGTGGTCTTGAGTACGAGATCAACGAGGGAGACGGCGCGTTCTACGGACCCAAGATCGATATCAAGCTCAGGGATGCCATCGGCCGCACATGGCAGTGCTCGACCATCCAAGTCGATTTCAATCTGCCACAGCGCTTCGGTCTCACGTACCGCACCGCCGAGAACGACGAGGCGCAGCCCTTCATGCTCCACCGTACGATCCTGGGCAGCATGGAGCGCTTCTTTGGCATTCTGATCGAGCACTACGCGGGGGCGTTCCCGCTGTGGCTCGCACCCGTGCAGGCGACCATCATCCCGATCGCCGACCGCCACTTGGAGCACATGGAGAGCGTGAAGAAGCGGCTCGAGGCCGCTGGCGTTCGCGTCGATGTCTCCGCCGATCGTGAGCCGATGCGTGTGAAGATCGCCATGGCGCAGCAGCAGAAAGTGCCCTATATGCTCGTGATCGGCGACCAAGAGGTCGAATCCGACGGGGTCTCGGTGCGTGAGCGCACTCAGGGCGACATCGGAGCGATGAGTGTGGACGGGTTCATCGACACGGTGAATGCGGGACTCAAGAGTTAGAGCGGGCTTTTCGGCGACCTTCGTGTCCGCGGATTGGACAAGCCTGCCCCTCGCACCTATACTGGGCAAGCTGTAATTGAATAGAGACAAGTGGGACCCCGCCCGAACGCGGGTCTTGAAGTAGGGTCCCCACCTAGCGGCGCTGAGAAATGCAGCTGCATGGTCGACAGGGTACAGGTCCTTTGGGGACCCTTGTACATTTATCCCTTCGGCTGCGCCGTAGGGATTTTTCTTATGTGAAGGCCATGTCGTGCTCCCCAGGGGGCCGGCGATGTATGGAGGTGAAGTGCCCATTAGTGCAGACGATCCCAGGATCAACGAGCGCATTCGTGTTCCGCGCGTGAGGCTCATCGGAGTCGACGGTTCCCAGCTGGGGATCTTTGAGACCGTGGACGCACAGCGGATCGCCGACGATCAGAACCTCGATCTCGTGGAGGTTGCTCCGGGTGCGGATCCTCCTGTGTGTCGCATCATGGACTACGGCAAGTTCAAGTACGAGCAGGAGATGAAGGCCAAGAAGGCTCGCAAGCACCAGACCAAGGTCGAGATCAAAGAGATCAAGTTTCGGCCCAAGATCGATGAGCATGACTACCAGACCAAGAAGAAGCACGTGATCCGTTTCCTGGATGCAGGTGCTCGCGTCAAGGTCACGATCATGTTCCGCGGTCGAGAGATGGCACACGCCGAACGTGGTCTGAGCATTCTTGAGCGTCTTGCCGGTGAGGTCAAAGATATGGCCATCATCGAGAGTCAGCCTAAGCTTGAGGGTCGCAACATGCTCATGATGTTGCAGCCGCTGAAGAAGAAGGACGAGAAGCCCGAGGATGGCGAACAGGCCACCGAGGCTTCGGAATAAGGGAGATAGTTCAATGCCGAAGATGAAGACGCACAAAGGTACCGCGAAGCGGTTCAAGTTGACTGGCAGTGGCAAGATCAAGCGTGCCAATGCTTTCAAGAGCCACATCCTCGAGAAGAAGAGCCCGAAGCGCAAGCGTGCGTTCCGTGCCGACTCGCTCGTGCACAAGAATGATGAAAGAGTAATCAAGAAGAATCTTGGCATCGGCTAGTCCGACGCTCTAAGACACAAGGAAAGACAGGAGTGAACGACTATGCCTCGAGTTAAGCGCGCAGTATCCGCCAAGAAGAAGCGCAAGACTACACTTACCCATGCAAAGGGTTATTACGGTGCTAAGAGCCGCTCGTATCGTGCCGCCAAAGAGCAGGTGCAGCACTCGCTGCAGTACGTGTATCGCGATCGCCGCAACAAGAAGCGTGAGATCCGTCGTCTCTGGATCACTCGCATCAACGCTGGCGCCCGTTTGAGCGGGATGTCCTACTCCCAGTTCATGCACGGACTCAACCTTGCCGAGATCGGTCTGGACCGCAAGGTTCTTGCCGACATGGCGGTCAATGATCCCGCTTCCTTCGCTCAGCTCGTCGAGAAGGCGAAGGCTGCCATTCCCGCGTAAGCGAAAGAATCATGATCTCACCGAAGGGCTCCGCATCTGCGGGGCCCTTCGTGCGTTCCTGAGGTAGGGAAGAGGTTCGCTTCCGTTAAGCCTTGAGAGGCACGGTGTCCGAGCGGCGAATACGCCGCGAAGGGACGGGCCACCCCTCGGCAAAGCGACGGAAGGACGCTTCGATGAGTTGGATCAGGAGATACAGGCGTGTGGTGGCGTTGGCGGTGGGGATCGTGTTCGCGGCGGGAGTGGGGACGGCGAGTGCATACTTCACCGCGCAAACCCAGATCCCGGACAATGTGATCCGAGCGGGTACGGTGGAGCTGGGCTCGATCCCCGCGACGTCGGCGATCTCGATCGATGGACTCGCGCCCGGCACCACGGTCACGAGATCGATGCAGATCGTGAATGACGGCTCGCTGGCAGTGGATGCCGTGGTGACCGGGGCTAAGAAGATGGGCATCACGGATTTCTACAACTCGCTTACCGTACGAGTGCTGCACGGCGAGCGCGAGATCTACGACGGAGCCATGAACGCGCTGCGCACATTGCCTGTCTCTGTCGGCGCGGGCAAGACCGAGGAGTTGAGTTTTGAAGTCGGGTTGCCGGCGACTGCGGGCGACGATCTTGAGGGCGACTACGTTCGCATGACTCTCTATGTCGATGCGGAGCAGACGCGATGACCTGCAGGTCGTGTCGGCGGGTGTGGTCGGCTGTGGTGTGAGGACCCTGCTGGTGGTACACTATCGACTCAATTGAGCACGATAATGCGATGACGGAGAGGCGCCCGCATACGGCGCGATCGCCACAGGGAGAGACCCCACTCGACTGCAAGGGTCTCGCGAGAGCGATGCGGACGGTTCACTCCATCAGCAGCGAGCTGAACGGCTGGTTTCAGCCCAGTAGGTGCGCCGGATCCCCCGATATCGGGACAGCACGGTATGAGAGGCCGGGCGCGTCGCAGTGACGGCGCAACGAGTGGATCTGCGCGAGCAGGTCAATCGAGGTGGTACCGCGGGAACCGATTCCCGTCCTCGGCGAATGTGCCGGGTGACGAGTGTCGGTTCTCTTTTTTGATTTCGGCTTAAGACCGGGAACCGAGTTCACGGAGAGGTGTCATGGGAGTCGTAGAGGAACTGCATGAGTTGCGCGAGCGTGCGCTGGTCGACATCGCGTCGGCAGAGGACACGTCGGCGCTGAGCGATGTGCGTGTCGGGTACCTGGGCAAGAAGGGGTCTTTGACGAGCGTGCTGCGCGGTCTGGGATCGCTCTCGGCTGAGGAACGTCCGGTGGTGGGCAAGACGTCCAACGAGGTCCGTCAAGCGCTGGAAGCGGCGCTGGAGGCTCGCAAGGGTGAGCTCGAATCCGCCGAGTTGCAGGAGCGCATGTCCGCAGGCGCGCTCGACGTGACGCTTCCCGGTCGCCGGCGTGCTCCGGGACACCAGCATCTCATCCAGCGCATCACACGCGAGATCACGGATGTCTTTGTTGGCCTGGGCTATGAGGTGGCCGAAGGACCTGAGGTCGAGATGGAGTACTACAACTTCACGGCGCTCAACCACACGCCGCATCATCCTGCACGAGCCGCAAGCGACACCTTCTACGTACGCGATCGGTCCGAAGGGGCGGTCGTGTCGGCCACGGGTCAGTCGGACGTGCTGCTGCGTACGCACACGAGCCCGGTGCAGATCCGTACCATGGAGAAGCACGAGCCTCCCATCTACATCATCGCGCCCGGTCGCGTGTACCGTCGCGACATCGCTGATCCGAGCCATCTGCCCATGTTCACGCAGATCGAGGGCATCGTAGTGGACGAGAACATCACGTTCGGTGA
>DFBG01000076.1:4797-5899 GCA_002367305.1 Actinobacteria bacterium UBA3086
CCGTTCACCGAGCCCTCGGCGGAAGTGGATGTCTCATGTGGTATCTGCGACGGGGAGGGCTGTCGGTTCTGTAAGGGAACCGGTTGGCTTGAGATCCTGGGATGCGGCATGGTCGACCCCAACGTCTTCGGCTACGCGGGCGTGGACACGGATCGCTTCAACGGGTTCGCATTCGGCATGGGTGTGGAGCGTATCGCTGCGCTCAAGTACGGAGTCCCTGATCTGCGAATGCTCGTCGAAGGCGATATGCGATTCCTGCGGCAGTTCTAGGCGACTGCACCGCATGACGGCTCACACCACGAAAGGACGATAACGAGATGCGCGTCTCGATGAAATGGCTCAAAGAACTGGTGGACGTGGACCTGCCTCTGGGCGAGTTCAAGGATCTGCTCGACATGACCGGAACGGCCGTTGAGGCCGTGCACACCACGGGCGAGGCGCTGGATGGCGTCTTCGTCGGACAGGTCGTGACCAAAGAGAAGCACCCCGAGGCGGACAAGCTCTGGGTCACCACGATCGACGTCGGTGCCGACGAAAACCTCGCCATCGTGTGCGGCGCTCAGAACTTCGAGGCCGGCGACAAGGTGCCCGTGGCCACGGTCGGCTCGGAGCTTCCCAACGGCATGAAGATCAAGAAGGCCAAGCTCCGCGGTGTCGTGAGCATGGGCATGAACTGCTCGGCGATCGAGCTCGGGCTGGGCACCGATGCCGACGGGCTCATGATCCTGCCCGCCGACGCGCCCGTCGGGATGCCGTTCGCTGAGTACCACCAGATGTCCGATACCGTGATCGAGCTCGAGGTCACGCCCAATCGGCCCGACTGCCTGTCCATGGTGGGCGTGGCTCGCGAAGTGGGTGCCATCACGAGTCGCGAGGCATCCGTCCCCGCATCGACCCCGGACGAGGTGGGCGCAGCAATCGCGGACTCCGTTCGCGTGACCATCGCCGACGAGGACCTCTGCCCTCGCTACACAGCTCGGCTCATCCGCAACGTGAAGGTCGGTCCGTCGCCGGAGTGGCTCGCCGAGCGCGTGACCGCTGCGGGCACGCGCTCGGTCAGTAACGTGGTCGACGTCACCAACTACGTCATGTACGAGCTGGG
>DFBG01000126.1 GCA_002367305.1 Actinobacteria bacterium UBA3086
TCTTGAAGTGAGCATCGAAGGTTCCACGAGTGAGATCGAGCAGGGAGCGATGCTTGTGGGCAAGCGCATGCGCGTGGAGATCTCGCCCGCATCGATGGTGGAGGCTCGTCACGCTGAGATGGTTGCTTTGGCCGGTCAGGTCCTGTTCGACGAGACGGAGGGGTAGCCGGCAGTGAACGTCGTTCGCGACCCCATACGCTACGGCTTCGCCACAGGGCGCGCACGCGTTCTGGAGACGCGACTGCTCTCTCGCTCCGCATTCGAGCGACTGCTGGACGCGCCTGATTTTCGGGATCAGCAACGTATTCTCTCGGAGACCCCGTACGGCGGGCATCTTGAGGGAGTCAGCACGGCTGACGGGGTCGAGCGGGCGTTGGACGCTTCACTGTCCGAGGTGTACTCGGACTTCCTGGAGCGGGCCAATCTACCGGAGAGCCTCATTGACTTCTTCCGTGCGCAGCACGAGTTCGCGAACTTGCGTGCCGCTCTCAAGGCGGAGGTCTTGGGCATCCCGGCGATAGAGATGGCGGATCCGCTGGCGCTTACATCTGTTGAGGATTTCGCGACCGGCGTAGGGCTTTCCAGAGAGATGGCCGAGGCCAGAGCGTCTGCACGTCGTCTGGCCTCACTCGACAACGAGACCATTCAAGCGGATCTCATCGATCAGGCAGTGGATACGACGCTGTATGCATGGGCCGGAGTGCTCGCTGCTCGGTCCGGAAGCAAGTTCCTCGTGAGCCTGGTCGAGTCAATGGCGGATCTGGGCAATATCAAGGCGTTTCTCCGTGCACGCTCCAAGGGGCTTGCGGTCGCCGTGGCTGAACAGTATTTCGTGCCGGGCGGCTCGATACCTGAATCGCGTTTCGTGAGCATGTATCGGGCTCCCATCGTAGAGGCCGCGACCGCCCTCGCCAGCCAACGGATGTTCTCCGGTTTGGATGCGGAAGCGTTGCTCGACCCGAACCGTTTCGATGTGGTCGCTGAGAGAGTGTTGTCCCGCGTGCTGCGGGAGGCGCGCATGGTGGCCATCGGCCCCGAACCCGTCGTGGCGTATGCCATGACACGGCGGGCTGAGGTCTCGGTGTTGCGGGCCCTGCTCATCGGTCGGTTGGCCGGAGCTGACACGGATGTGCTGCGCGAGCGACTCAGGGACGTGGTGTAGATGGCGCTCAAGGTGGCGATCGTGGGAGATGCGACCAGTGTGGCGGGATTCCGGCCTCTTGGATTCGCGGTGTTTCCCGTGGACGACCCGTCGGCCGCGCGCGATCTCTGGCGGGAGCTGGAGAGTGGGGAGTACGCGGTCGTGTTCGTCACCGAGCCGATCTTCGAGGTGCTTGCTGACCTCGTGGCCGAGAATACCGATCGCCCGATTCCCGCAGTGACGGTGATTCCCGGCGCAGGTAGCGCCGGTGGTGTCGGCAAGGCAAAGCTCGACGGCGCGATCGAACGTGCATTGGGGACAACGGCCTTCGCAGCGGAGGTCTGAGACTTTTTCGGAAGCGCACGACGGAGACCGGAGTGGTCTCGTCGGCGATTGCAGGAAGAGGACGTGTAGATGGAGCAAGGAAGAATCGTCAAGGTCGCCGGTCCGCTGGTGATTGCGGAGGGACTTACGCAATCCCGGATGTATGACCTCGTTCGAGTGGGAGCCGAGGGGCTCATGGGCGAGATCATCGAGATGCGCGGCACACGTTGTTCGATCCAGGTGTACGAGGAGACCGAGGGGCTCGGGCCGGGCGACCCGGTCGAGTCTACAGGTGCGCCGCTGTCAGTCGAGCTGGGTCCGGGCATGCTCGGTGCGGTCTACGATGGCGTACAGCGGCCGCTCGATGCCCTTGAGGCGCTCGCCGGTGCGTTCCTCGCCCGTGGCGTGACCGCTCCGGGTCTCAGCAGAGACGCCACGTGGGTGTTCCATGCCACGGTGGCTGCAGGGGACATCGTCGAGGGCGGAGACGTGATCGGCATCGTTCAGGAGAACGAGGTCATCACGCATCGCATCATGGTGCCTCCGCGCGTCTCCGGCACTGTCGAGGACATCGCGAGCGGAACGTATACCGTGGAGCAGCCCGTGGGTCATGTGCGGACAGCTGCGGGTTCGTTGGCGGATCTGCTGCTCATGCAGAAGTGGCCGGTGCGCGTGCCTCGGCCCTATCGCGGCAAGCTCTCGGTCGACGAGCCTCTGGTCACCGGAACCCGCGTGATCGACACGTTCTTCCCGCTCATGAAGGGCGGCGTGGCGTGCATTCCCGGACCGTTCGGCGCCGGCAAGACCGTCACGCAGCACCAGATCGCCAAGTGGTCCAACGCCGAGGTCGTCATCTTCATCGGCTGTGGTGAGCGCGGCAACGAGATGACCGACGTGCTCATGGAGTTCCCAGAGCTCATCGACCCCTATTCTGGCGAGCCGCTGCTCAAGCGCACCGTGCTCGTGGCCAACACCTCCAACATGCCCGTCGCCGCGCGCGAGGCGAGCGTCTACACCGGTATCACCATGGCGGAGTACTTCCGCGACATGGGTTACAACGTGGTGCTGCAGGCCGACTCGACCTCCCGATGGGCAGAGGCCATGCGCGAGATTTCCGGGCGCCTCGAGGAGATGCCCGGCGACGAAGGCTACCCCGCCTACCTGGGCACCAAGCTCGCGGCGTTCTATGAGCGCGCAGGCAAGGTTGCCACACTCGGCGGTCCGCTGCCCGAGGGCAGTGTTTCGGTTGAGGAGGCCGCTGCTGATAAGGCGGTCGGTGGCATCGCGGGGGCCGGTGGGCACGAGAGTGTCGCAGACCGGAAGCGGATCGGATCCGTATCGGTCGTCGGCTCGGTCTCGCCTCCGGGTGGGGACCTCTCCGAGCCTGTTGTCCAGAACACGTTGCGCGTGGTGAAGGTCTTCTGGGCATTGCAGGACACGCTCGCGTTCCAGCGTCACTTCCCAGCGATCGACTGGCTCACCAGTTACTCGCTCTATCTGGACAAGATCAAGCCGTACTGGGTCGACAACGTGGGGACTGAGTTCAGACCTCGCCGTGACCGTTGCATGGAGATCCTGCAGCGCGAGAGCGAGCTCGCCGAGATCGCTCGTCTCGTCGGCGTCGATGCGCTGAGTCCCGAGGAGCAGATCCTCATGGAGACAGCCAAGTCGATCCGTGAGGACTTCATGCAGCAGAACGCGTTCCGCGACGACGATCAGTTCACCTCGCTCGCCAAGCAGGACCATCTGCTCAAGACGATCCTGCTGTTCCACGAGAAGGCACTTGAGGCGCATGCGGAAGGTGCGCCCCTCAAGCGGATATTCACCGCGCCGGTACGTGAGCGGATCTCTCGAGCCAAGTACTTGGAGGAGGACCAGATGTCCACGTTCGACGAGATCGGGTCCGACATCGAGACACAGCTCGTTGGAGAGGGCATCGAAGCAGGTGATGCCCGATGAAGCGCGAGTATATGACCACACGCGATATCGTCGGCCCCCTCATGCTGGTGGAGAACGTCTCCGGTGTCACCTACGGCGAACTGGTCGAGCTCGAGTTCCCCGACGGCACGAAGTCGATGGGCAACGTGCTCGAGGTCAACGAGGACGTTGCACTGGTCCAGGCGTTCCAGGGCACGCAGGGTTCCAACCCGAGCCAGACCAAGGTCCGTTTCCTGGGCCGAGGCCTCACACTGGGCGTTTCCCGCGACATGCTGGGCCGCGTGTTCGACGGTCTGGGTCGTCCGCGTGACGATGGGCCTGAGATCCTGCCCGATGAGCGCCTCTCCATCTACGGTTCGCCGATCAACCCGACGGCGCGCGACTTCCCCGACGACTTCATTCAGACGGGCGTCTCCAGTATCGACGGGCTGAACCCGCTGGTGCGCGGCCAGAAGCTGCCGATCTTCTCGGCGTCCGGTCTACCGCATAACCAACTCGCGGCGCAGATCGCACGTCAGGCGGCAGTGCTCGGTCGCAGCGATGACCCACAGAAGGTGGGCGACAAGCTCGAGGGTGAGTTCGCCGTGGTCTTCGCCGCCATGGGCATCACCTTTGAGGACGCCGACTTCTTCATGAGCGAGCTGCGCAACAC
>DFBG01000162.1:0-36852 GCA_002367305.1 Actinobacteria bacterium UBA3086
TTCTTCAACTTCAGACCGGATCGCGCGCGTCAGATCACACACTCCTTCGTGGACGAGGAGTTCGATCACTTCTCTCGTCCCGTGACCCCGGACGTGAGGTTCGTCTGCCTCACAGAGTACGATCCCAACATCCCTGCAGCGGTGGCGTTCCCCAAGGCACTGCCGTGCTGCGTGTTGGCCGATGTACTCGCCGACGAAGGACTCCGTCAGCTGCACATTGCGGAGACGGAGAAGTACGCACACGTGACCTTCTTCCTCAACGGGGGACAAGAGGCCCCCAAGGTTGGCGAGGAGCGCGTGCTCATTCCCAGTCCCAAAGTGGCCACGTACGATCTCCAGCCCGAGATGAGCGCGGTCGAGGTCACCGATGCGCTGGTTTTGGCGATCAAAGCCGAGCGAGCGGATTTCTATGTGGTCAACTTCGCGAACTGCGACATGGTTGGCCACACGGGTGTGCTGGAGGCAGCTGTTGTCGCCGTAGAGACGGTCGATGGGTGTGTTGGCCGTGTAGTGGACGCGATTCGCGATCTGGGCGGTGCGGTACTGATCACAGCGGATCACGGCAACGCCGAGCGGATGGTGGCTGCGGATGGAAGCAGTCCCTTCACCGCACACACACTGGCCGACGTGCCATTTTGTGTCGTGGCGGACGGCGTCACGGGTGTTCGTTCCGGAGGTAAGCTAGCGGACGTTGCACCTTCGATTCTGTCTCTATTGGACATACCGGCACCTCAGGAGTGGACGGGCGGAAACCTCCTGCTATACTGATTCTTCGGCTTGTCAGATCAGGCACGTCAACTGGCGTGTGTAGATATCCAAGGAGAGACCGTGAACGCATTCATCATCTTCACTATCATCGTCCACATGATCGTGTCAGTTGGACTGATCGTGTTCATTCTGCTGCACTCGGGTAAGGGAACAGGGGTGTCCTCCATGCTCGGGGCTGCTCTTCCCACGACTTCGACGGGAACAGGCATCATTGAGAAGAACTTGGACCGGATCACCATTGTCCTCTCGTTGATATTCGCGGTTACTCTTCTGATCCTCATGGTGGGATACTCGCCTGGCGCGTAATATTCTTTCTTAATCTATTAGCACGAACGAAGGGGTGTCGCGTATGCGGCATCCCTCTTTACGTTCATCTTGGAGAAGCTGCTGACTATACGTTTCGGCTTGCCATTCCATACAAAGAAGGGGAAACTTACGGGAGCACTGAACCCCCCGGTGCGTATGGGGTCGCTGGAGGGGTTCGACATTTGGGTGCAGCTTATGCCCCTAGATGGGTAAGTTTGGATGTATGCGTATTGTCGTAGTACGGAGGGAGGCACATCTTGTTTGATCGATATCGGAAGGTGTTGGTACTCCTGCTTGGTCTAGCACTGGTTTTCTCAGTGTTTGGCATAGCAGGTTGTTCCGACGCAGAAGAAGAGGATGAGCCGGCCGACGAGCCGGCCGCCGAAGAGCCTGTTAGCGATGAGGGTCCTGTCGCTGGTGGCACTATGGCGTTCTACATCAGTGAGCCCGCGTTCATTGATACCGTGAACGTGCAGGAGTCCGAGGGCACGCAGGTCGCACAGGCTGTCTTTGACAGCTTGGTCGGTTTCGATCCTGAGACCGCAGAGATCATGCCGGCAGCCGCTGAGTCGTGGGTTCCCAACGAGGATGCCTCGGTTTGGACCTTTAACTTGGTCAAGGGCGCCACGTTCCACAATGGTGAGCCTGTCACCGCTGCGGACTTCAAGTTCGCTTGGGAGCGCATCTGCAATCCCGACAACGAGTCCGAGATCTCTTACCACCTTGCACCCGTCGTGGGCTATGACGAGATGCAGGCCGGCGATGCAACTGAGCTTCCGGGCGTCGTTGCAGTTGACGACACCACCCTTGAGGTCACGCTGCAGTACCCGTTCGGCGACTTTGAGTATGTCGTCGGTCACCCCGCCTTGGCACCGGTCCTTGAAGCTGAGGTCGCCAAGGACGGTTACTCCGACATGCCGATCGGTAACGGCCCGTTCATGATGACCGAGCCTTGGTCACACGACCAGTTCATCAATGTCGAAGTCTACGACGGCTACTATGGCATGGCTCCGTATATCGACGGTGTCGATTTCAAGATCTTCACCGACCAGGACACCGCGTTCCTCGAGTTCGAGGCCGGTAACCTGGACTTCACCTCTATCCCCACAGGTCAGATCCAGTCCGTCATCGACTCGTACGGTGAGTCAATGGACGGTATGACCGTATCGCCCGGCGAGCAGGCCGTCATCGGCCCGCAACTCGCCATTTACTACCTCCTCATGAACAATGAGGATGAGGTTCTCAAGGATCCGAAGCTCCGTGCTGCGCTGTCTCTGGCGATCAATCGCCAGACCATCGCTGACGTGGTTTTCGAGGGCACGCGAGTTCCCGCCACGGGTATTGTCCCGCCGGGTATCGTGGGCTTCCAGGAGGACGCATGGGCCTACTCCAAGTATGACGTGGATGCTGCCAAGGAGATGCTGGCTGAGGCTGGCTACGCCGACGGCGAGGGTCTACCCGCGATCAAACTTGAGTTCAACACCGGTTCCGGCCACGAAGATATTCTGCAGCTCGTCCAGCAGGATCTCACCAACGTCGGTATCGACTCTGAGCTCGTAGGCACTGAGTGGGCACAGTATCTCGACAAGCTGCTCGAGAAGACCTATCAGGTCGGGCGTCTTGGTTGGATAGCTGACTATCCGATCATGGACAACTTCCTGTATCCGATCTTCACGACTGGCAGTGGCGACAACTATGCGTTCTATAGCAACACTGACGTCGATGCTCTTCTGACAGAGGCCCGTCAGACGACCGACGCCACCGATCGTGTTGCGAAGTACCAAGAGGTCGAGCGCATGATCGGCGACGACGCTCCTGTCATCCCGATCGTGTTCTATCGCAACCTCCGTGTTGGTTCCGAGCGCCTGCGCGAGGCTGTATTCAGCTCGCAGGGTATGATGAACTTCGATCAGCTTTGGCTGTCGGAGTAATCTCGCATTGTAGTTGATGTGGGTGTCGGAGCGGCCGCAGGGCCGCTCCGACACCATCCTTGAGTTGAATCCTTGGTACTGTACGCCTCGAGCAAGGTTGTGCTGATGATCAAGTACGTGCTCCGGCGCCTCTTACAAATGATTCCGGTCTTTATTGGCGTGACGATGCTACTGTTCCTGCTTCGCGCCCCTGGCGTGCTTCCCGGTGATCCCATTCGGATGATCACTGGTGAACGCGCGATTCCCGACGCACTGCGTGTTGAGATCGAAGAGAAGTACCACTTCAACGATCCGCTGCCGGTGCAGTATGGTTACTACCTTTCGGACCTCGTTCACGGTGATCTTGGCGACTCTCTTCAGAAGGGTCGTCCGGTGACTGACATTTTTGCGGACAAGTATCCGAACACTATCAAGCTTGCTCTCGTCGCCATCGTCATCGAGGTCATAATCGGTGTTGGTGCAGGCATTGTCTCAGCGGTGAAGCAATACTCCTTCTGGGATGTGCTCGTGACGCTTTCTACGTCCATTCTCGTGTCTATGCCCGTGTTCTGGTTAGGCATGTTGTTCCAGATATTCTTTGGTATCAAGTTCAAACAGTGGGGGTTACCGTACCTGCCTATCTCAGGAATGGGGAACCCGCCTGATCTTGTGCACCTGATCCTGCCCGGTGTCACGCTTGCATCGGTCTCGACTGCGTATGCGGCGCGTATCATGCGCTCACAGATGCTCGAGGTCATGAGCCAGGACTACATCCGCACGGCGTTGGCCAAGGGCCTCTCGTGGTCCACGGTCGTGCGTCGGCACGCGCTCAAGAATGCTTTGATCCCGGTTGTCACATTCATGGGTATCGACCTAGGCGCGATGCTCAGCGGCGCAATCCTCACGGAGACCGTTTTCAACTGGCCCGGTGTGGGACTCGAGATCTTCCTTGCCATCGGTCAGCGTGACTGGCCCGTTGTCATGGGCGGTGTCGTGGTCGTTGTCATCGCGGTTATGTTCGTCAATCTTCTTGTCGATATGAGCTATGCGTTCCTCGATCCGAGGATCCGCTACGGTTCGGGTACGGAGTAGCCGTGACCAAATCAACTAACGACCCACAGGGGACGAATTTGGATCCAAAGGATGCGAGCGGTCACGCTGTGCGTGATCTGTATTCGCCACTTCCGGTAGCTCCGCTCGAAGAGCACGATGTCTCCGGGCCCACGCGCACGCTCTGGCGCGATGCGTGGCGCCGTCTTCGCAAGAACAAGCTGGCTATGGCCGGTCTGGTCTGGGTGGCTCTCGTCATCTCCATCACTCTGTCCGCCGATCTCTGGGTCCCGGATGCGTTCGGTGATCCTGAGGCGATCGATACCGCGACTGCCGCGCAGAATTACCTACTGCCTCCGTCGGCAGATCACCCCTTCGGCACCGATAAACTCGCACGTGACGTGTTCGCACGTGTGGTATATGGGGCACGCATATCGCTTTCCGTCGGCATTATCGCGGTGTTCATCTCGATAGCCATCGGACTCATCATGGGGGCACTGGCTGGATACTACGGTGGCCTAGCGGATGTGCTGGTCATGCGATTAGCCGATGTCTTCCTCGCATTTCCCTATGTACTTTTCGCAGTGGCGCTGATCGCGGTCCTTGGGCCCGGCTACATCAACGTGTTCATCGCCATTGGTGTGTTGGGATGGCCCACGATCGCTCGCGTATTTCGCAGTTCGATACTCTCGGTCAAGGAGAACGAGTACATTGACGCGGCTCGCGCCATGGGTGCGTCGGATGCGCGGATCATCTTCAGGCATATTCTCCCCAACGCCATTGCGCCGATTCTTGTGTACGGAACCATGGCAACAGGCGGAGCGATTCTGACTGAGGCCGCACTGAGCTTTTTGGGTATGGGCGTGCAGCCTCCCACACCTTCGTGGGGTCTTATGCTCTCAGATGCCAAAGCGCTTATGCAGCGTGCTCCGTGGATGATGATCTACCCCGGCGCAGCGATTCTCACGACCGTGCTCTCGTTCGTTCTCATGGGTGACGGTCTTCGGGACGCCCTCGACGTGAAGATGAAGGACTGACAGCATGACAAGACTGCTTGAAGTAACCGATCTCCACACGCACTTCTTCACCCGTGACGGTGTCGTGAAAGCCGTCGATGGTGTGAGTTTCACGTTGGACAAGAGCGAGACGCTGGGCGTGGTGGGCGAGTCCGGCTCAGGTAAGTCCGTGACCGCGATGTCCATCATGCGACTGATCCCGGATCCTCCCGGTAAGGTCGTCGGTGGCGATATCGTGTTCAAGGGCGATTCTGTTCTGGGCATGTCGGCTTCCGAGGTTCGCTCTCTGCGGGGCAACCGCATCGCGATGATCTTTCAGGATCCCATGACGTCTCTCAATCCCGTATATCGGGTTGGTGCGCAGATCGGCGAGTCAGTGCGTCTCCACAAGGGAGCTTCCAAGAAGGAGGCGTTCGAGCGAGCCGTGGAGTTGCTCGATCTTGTTGGTATCCCGCACCCGCGCGAGCGTGCTCGGGACTATCCGCATCAGTTCTCAGGGGGCATGCGTCAGCGAGCGATGATCGCCATGGCGCTCGCTTGTGATCCGGATATCCTCATCGCCGACGAGCCCACCACGGCTCTCGATGTGACCATTCAGGCGCAGATCCTGGATCTCATGAACGAGCTTCAGGATCGTACGGGCACTGCGATCATCATGATCACCCATGACTTGGGGATCGTCGCCGATATGGCCGACAAGGTCCTTGTCATGTACGCGGGGCGTCCAGTTGAATATGGTTCGGCAGCGGACGTCTTTTATCGTCCTCGGCATCCCTACACGTGGGGCTTGCTCGACAGTCTGCCTCGTCATGACGTGGCCGAGAAGGATGAGTTGAATCCGATCCAGGGTCAGCCGCCCAGTCTCATCCGGGTACCCAAGGGTTGTTCGTTCAACCCACGCTGTCCGTACGCGTGCATGATCTGCGCTGAGCAGGAACCGGTGCTCAAGGAAGCTGAGTCCGGGCACATGTGTGCGTGTCACTTCACTGGTAAAGAGGGATTCCAACGAGGCGAAGCTCAAGCCTGTAGGGTGGTGGGCTAGATGACATTGCTCAAAGTCGAGGGTCTCACCAAACACTTCCCGGTCGAGCAGGGCGTGATCCTCTCTCGTGTGGGTGCGAGTGTGAAGGCCGTCGATGGTGTGTCGTTCGAGGTGAACCAGGGAGAGACCCTGGGGTTGGTCGGCGAGTCGGGTTGTGGAAAGTCCACGACCGGTCGTTGCATCATTCGCCTCATCGAGCCCACGTCCGGGCTCATCGAATTCGAGGGCAAGAGTGTGCGAGACATGGGACGTCGGGCACTGCGTGAGTTCCGGCGCGATGTACAGATCATCTTCCAGGATCCGTACGCATCATTGAATCCGCGAATGACGATCGGTGAGATCGTTTCAGAGCCTCTCTCTGTGAACAACATGGGAACTGCAGCTGAGAAGCGCAAAGCCGTTCAGGATCTTCTCGACGTTGTGGGGCTCAACCCCGAGCACATCAATCGGTACCCGCATGAGTTCTCAGGTGGGCAGCGTCAGCGCATCGGTATTGCGAGGGCACTCACTCTCAAGCCCAAGTTGATCATATGTGACGAGCCGGTGTCGGCACTCGACGTGTCGATTCAGGCTCAGGTGGTCAATCTGCTCCAGGATCTTCAGGATCAGTTCGGTCTGACGTATCTGTTCATTGCGCACGACCTTTCCGTGGTTCGGCATATTTCGGACAGGGTCGCAGTCATGTATCTGGGCAAGATCGTCGAGATCGCCGACTACAAGGGTCTGTACAACGCGCCGCACCACCCGTATACGCAGTCGCTGCTCTCTGCTGTGCCGGTGCCCGATCCCGAGCTTCAGCGCGAACGTGAGCGCATCATCCTGCAGGGAGACGTTCCGAGTCCGATCAACCCGCCCTCGGGATGTCGGTTTCATACACGTTGTCCGATCGCGCAGCCGGTGTGCTCCGAGAAGGAACCTGAGCTTCGCGATGTGGCTCCCGGCCAGAAGGCTGCGTGTCACTTTGCGAAGCCGTTTCCAATCGACGTGAAAAAGGCTGTTCAGAGGGGGTAGGCAAGCCCAATCGGGATTGCTATACTCACCTTCGCTGTCCCCAAGGGGGCAGGTATCGAGTCGGAGTGGCGGAACGGCAGACGCGCTAGCTTGAGGGGCTAGTGTCCTTAGGGACGTGAGGGTTCAAATCCCTCCTCCGACACCATAGTGAGAACGCGAGGGCCTCCGAAAGGGGGCCCTCGTTCTGTGTTCGGGCAGAGACTCTTCGGCTATGCGGGTGCTTTGCCCGTGAATCTGATCGCGACGATGGTCACGTCGTCGTTGATGCGGCCTCCAGCGAACCGTTCCGCCGATGCGAGGAGGTTCTCCACGGTCGCGTCCACAGGAGCGTGGCCAGCTCGTTCGACGATGTCGCGCACACCCTCCTCGCCCAGGAATCCACTGTCGTTGCGGGCGTCCAGCAGTCCATCGCTGAACAAGAGGATGGTCTCATCCAGCTCAAGAACATGCGACGAAGTCTCATAGAGTTGACCGGGGATCACGCCGAGAGGTGGATGGCTTTCAATCTGTTCACTCAGGCAGCGCCTCTCACGAATGAACATCGGGAGAGGGTGACCGGCACAGGCGAGATCCACGCGACCGGTTGTTGTGTTGATCGTGCCGTACACGGCAGTGATGAACTTTGACTCCTCTATCTGCTCGCCAATGACGTCATTCGATTTGGCAAGCACGCTTGCCGGAGTGTCATCCAGGTGGGCGAAGGCCCGAATCGTGCTGCGAGCAGTTGCGGTCAGTGTGGCTGCGGGAAGTCCCTTTCCTGAAACGTCTCCGATGACGAAGCCGACGAGATCCTCAGAGATCACGAAGGCGTCATAGAAGTCGCCTCCGATCCGAGCGAGTCGCTCGGCGCTGCGGTACGCGTGTCCGAGCGTGACCCCGGGCAGTGTCGAGGGCATGTCGAGAAGCGCGTTCTGAAGAGTCTCCGCGATGTTCCGCTCATTTTCGTAGAGATCGGCGTTCTCGATGGCCAGTGTGAGAGAGGTCGCCACCTTGCGACCGAAGTCGATCTCATCATCGGTGAAGTGGTGCCTGTGTGCGTGGAAGTTGAGATAGAGGGTGCCGAAATGCTGACCACGCAGAGACAGGGGAACGGCAAGGACCGATCGTATGTCGAGCTGAATCATAATCTCGCGCTTGACTCGCGCGTCGTTGTGGGCGTCATCGATCGCCACCGGTTCGCCCAGTTGGGCGGCAAGCGTCGCGTGAGGCACGGTGTCGTCGGTGAACCCGCGACCGATGATATCGGTGGGGAAGCGGTAGGCATATCGGGTGACCCATAGATCCTTTTCGCGCATGGTGATAACCGCGCTGTCCGCTCCGAGGCCCTGGGCAGTGCGCACGCATGCCTTTGACAGGGTGTCGCCGATGTCCAGAGTCGAGTTGACCGCCATATCGACCTCGTTGATGGCGACATTCAACTCGGCAGCCCTCTGCATGTTTTGCTCAGCGGTCTTGCGAGCGCTCACATCCTCGATAACTGAGATGAAATAGAGCGGGTCTCCGTGTTCGTTCCTCTGAACGGTTCGATTCACGTTCACCCAGGTCTCTCCGCCGCCCTTCCGAATGTAACGCTTCTCCAGGCGATATTGGTCGACCTCGTCGGCAAGCAGCCGCTGGATCAGGTGTTCCTCAAGGGCAAGATCATCCGGGTGGGTGACGTCGCGATAGCTCAGATGCTCCATTTCGCCGGGCTCGTAACCAGTGATCTCGAGCAGGCGACGGTTCATTCGAAGCCAACGACCTTCAATCGAGATGTGTGCGATGCCAACGGAGGCTTGCTCGAATGTCGTCCGAAAGCGTTCCTCGCTCTCCGCCAGAGCCGCCGCCGCTTCGGTCAAGTCCTGGAACATCACATTGAGCGGTCGGGAAAGGGACGAGACGATGACCGCTCGGTAGAAGGCGAAGTAGGCGAATAGACGGACAACGTGTCCGATGATGTTCATGATTCCGAACACATCGTCGAAGTAGAGGGAGAAGGCGACCTCTCCGATCACGGTGAGGAGGATGGCCGTCTGCAGCAGTGAGAACACCGTCGGATCGAGCCGCGAGCGCCCCATGCGCAGGCGCACCAGCGAGGCGAGGAGGAGAACGCTGATGACCACTTCGCTGATCAGTTTGAATGTCGTGAGCCCTTTGCCCTCAACGAAGGTTGCAGGGAGGACTCCCGTGAACGCAAGGACGACCAGAACAGTTGTGAGAGCACCCAATCCAACGAACGCGGGCCAGGGCCTCAGCTCCCGTATGAGGAATGTGGGTGCGATGAGAAGCGCCAAGGCCTGCAGATAGCGACCGAGGATCCAGAGGGTTGTGGGCAGGTCCGTGTCGTACCCCGGGAAAACGCCGAACCCGGAGGGCCCCATACCCTTGTAAGCGAGCGTGTGCAATGCATCGATGCTACCGATGAACAGGAATGCGATACCTATGAAGAGAAGAAGACTGTTGTCGTTGAATCGTCGCGAGTTCCAGGCAACCATGAACGTTCCTGTGGCGAGGACGACCGAGATGAACTCGGCGAGTGAGTGAAAGATTGTTCCCCCGTCGTCTCCACCGATGCCGAATCGAATCGCGACGAGGCCTGCGGCCACGATGATGCCGCCGATCGCATAGACCCAGTTGCTGGAACGCGCGCGCGTCTTCGTATTCATGGCTCCTCGGTGACGAGTACGTGTTCGTCCTCGTTTCGACCCTGCTCATCTTATGGTCGCACGCTGGGAGGGGCGGGGCAACATCTGAGGATTCGATTGGTCTAGACTGTCTGCTGGAGGTGGCGAGGTGCTTCGGTTCAATCAGATCGTGATCGGGGAGGGCGGACTCCCTTCCTGTGGCAAGTGCGCGCCTCATGCTGACGCGGTGTTCCGCTCGTCGGACAAGATCATTGAGAATATTCACGAGGCGGCTCAGAGTCTCCGCGGACCCGTGCTCAATGTCTCGTTCGTTGGAACTGAAGCGTTCCTTCATCCCGAAATGCCCTTGCTTGTCACTTCGGCCGTGGAAGCGGGCGCAAGCCGCGTGGGCGTCATGACCGGCGGCCAGGCGCTTTCACACGGCAACAATGCCGCAGGCATCCTTCATGCAGGTGTGAGACATGTCGACGTGGTGTGTCTGGGCGACGAGGCTACACACGATGAACTCACCCGTTCCCCTGGTTCATTCGCTGCCGCTCGTGCGGGGGTGAAGGCGGTTCATGCTGCGGCGGGAGAGGCCGGTATCCACATTGCGGTCATGGGGCATGTACCTGTGTGTCGGCACAACGTTCATGCGATCCCCGGTGCCGTGATGGAGCTCATCACCATGGGTGTGATCGCGGTGCATCTCCAGCCTGCGAATGACCTTGACGTGGCTCACAATATCGAGTGGTTCGGTGCTGCATTTCAGACAGGCATCATGCATGGAACGTGGGTGTGTGCTGAGCCTGCGGACATCAATCTCTTCGAGCGTTGGTCCCTGCACGTCGGCGATCCGTGTCACGTGGGGGTGGCACGATGAGTGAGCCCCTTCGCATTGCACTTGTCGCTCTCAATTCTCCGGGATATCAGTCGCTCGGCCTGGCGTATGTGCGCGCTCACGCGCAGGAGGACACTCGTCTGCGCGGGAGGGTCGCGTTCACCACACTCGATCTCTCCTCGGATGAGGATCCATGGTGGGTGGCGTATCGGGTGCTCACCATGGAGCCCGACGTGGTGGCGTTCTCGGTCATGTGCTGGAATGCGCGAAGGATCTACGATGCCGCCGCACTCATCAAGGCCGCTCGTCCCGACACGCGGATCGTCCTCGGGGGTCCCGAGGTCTCCGAGAATGCCCATGCGGTCCTTGCCGACAATCCGGCTGTCGAGGTCGTCGTGCGGGGAGAAGGAGAGCAGACGTTCACCGAACTCGTGGATGTCATGCGCAACGGGCGCAAGGTCAGTTACGTTGACGGTGTGACCGCGCGAGCCGGTGAACGTATCATCGCCGCTCCAGACAGGGCACTCGCCAATCTCGACGACCTGCCCTCTCCGTATCTGACGGGCGTGCTTCAACCTCTTCAGGGTTCGACCTACCTGGAGACGTTCCGCGGGTGCCCGCACAGTTGCGCGTACTGTTTCGAGGGCAAAGGGTTCCCTCAGATCCGAAGCTTCTCTCCCGAGCGCGTCAAGCGTGAAGTTCAGATGATCACCGATGCGGGTATCGATGAGTTCTCATTCATCGATCCGGTGTTCAACCTGAACAGGTCTCGGCTCGAGTTGGTGTCAGGCATCATGAAGCCCTTCGCGGACAAGGGAGTTCGTCTCCATACGATCGAGGTCGACATCGAACGCATTGACGCGGAAGAGGCCCAGCTCCTGTGGGATGCCGGTGTGCGAACAGTTGAGACCGGACCGCAGACTGTGGGTGCCAAGGCGCTCGAAATCTGTGACCGCGGCTTCAATCGTGAACGGTTCATCACCGGGGTCGAGTCGCTCAAGAACGTGGGTATATCCGTTGAGTGCGATCTCATCGTTGGGCTTCCCGGCGACACGACCGCCGATGTCCTCCAGAGCATCGCATTCGTGCTTTCTGTGGATCCAGGGAAGTTGCAGATGTCCACTCTGTGCGTGTTACCCGGTACCACGCTCTGGGATCGCGCCGATGAGCTCGGACTGGTGTACAATTCGCAACCACCCCACGAAGTCATTCAGACCGCTGATATCGACTTCGCTGACCTGCGGCGACTCGAGGCGTATGGCACCGCTCTCGCCGCCCGCTATCGGGCCCGTATCTGAGTGTGTTCCTGCCGAGAGGAGCTCTCGTGAGTCCTGTTTCACGCCGCGCCGACGCCATCCGCCCCTTCGTGGTCATGGATATCGTCGCGCTGGCCAAGCGACTGCAGGCCGAGGGTCGCGACATCGTGCGGCTGGAGATCGGTGATCCTGACATGCCCACACCTGAGGTCGTCAAAGAGGCGGCTGAGCGGGCCATGCACGCGGGTCACACCGGCTACACTGAGTCCGCAGGCATCCCTGATCTGCGTGAGGCCATTTCCGCGCGTTATGTCAGGGACTATGACGTGCGCGTTGATCCCGACGACATCATCGTCACTCAGGGCACCTCACCGGCCATGCTGCTCCTCTTTGGCACACTGCTCGATCCCGGCGACGAGGTCATCATTTCCGATCCCTGCTATCCGGCCTACGCGAACTACATCAACTTCCTGGGTGGCGTTCCGGTTCCCGTGCGCGTGCGCGCCGAAGAGGGATTCACGTTCCGCTCAGCTGAGGTGCGGGCAGCGATCACGCCGCGCACACGGGCGATCATGATCAACAGTCCAGCCAACCCCATGGGAACCGTGCTCGGAGAGAAGGACCTCGCCGAGCTCGCAGCAATCGCCGAGGAGCACTCTCTCTATATCGCCAGTGACGAGATCTATCATGGTCTCCAGTTCGAAGGCAAAGAACGAAGCATCCTCGAATTCACCGATCGAGCATTCGTGCTCAATGGGTTCTCCAAGGCGTATGCCATGACTGGATGGCGCTTGGGATACATGATCGCGCCGCGGCAGTTCGTCCGTCCCGCCGAGAAGATACAGCAGAATTTCTTCCTCTGTGCGAACCACTTCGTGCAGGTGGCGGGCGCAGTCGCGCTTGCTCAGGTTGGTGGCGAGGTCGACCGTATGCGTGCGATATATGACGAGCGGCGGCGCTATCTCATAGGTGCACTCAGGGGCATTGGCCTCAGAATCGCAACCGAACCGACAGGTGCGTTCTATGTGTTCGCAGATGCCAGTCATTGGGGCGAGGATTCGTTGGATCTCGCGTACCGTCTGCTTCATGAGGCGGGCGTGGCGACGGCGCCAGGCATCGATTTCGGTTCCGGGGGAGAGGGTTTCCTGCGGTTCAGCTATGCGACATCGATGGATCGCCTCAAGGAGGGCGTTTCGCGCCTTGACACGTGGGCAAAAGGCGCTCGGTAGCGCAGTTCGTACGGGTATGGATGTTGTCCATCAGATGATACTTGTCGGATGCCCCATCTATGCCGATAGCAGATATGGACGTTGGGTTATCGCAACCCAGTGAGATTCCCACATCGGTATGGGATTTGCTCAATAAGTGCGACATGAACCGACGTGGTCGAATAGGCCACAAGGGGGCATTCCAAGAGTGAACGATACATGGAGCAAAGCTGATCTTCATATGCACAGCAGCCATAGTGACGGGCTGGCTCGGATTCCTGAGATCATGGACTACGTTCAGGATCACACCGATCTAAAGGTCATTGCCATCACCGACCACAACACCATCGACGGTGCGCTCTTCGCGCAGTCTCTTGCAGAGATGTATGACTTCGAGGTTGTCGTCGGCGAAGAGGTCTCGTCAAAGTCCGGTCACATAATCGGACTCTATCTCACGGAGAACATTCCTGCGGGCCTGTCGGCGGCAGAGACCATCTCTCGCATCAACGACCAGAACGGTGTCGCCATCATGCCTCACCCGTTCTCAAGCCAGGGCGTATTCGGACCCCTGGGAACATCGGGTTTTGGAGCCGCGGTTAACGATCTCGCGTTCCATGCACTTGAGGTCTACAACTCAATGCCGTTCCTGGTCTGGGCCAACAAGATCGCTGCCAAGATGTTCGCTGGCGGCACCGGACTCGCCGCGACCGGCGGTTCGGACGCCCATATGCTCAAGAGCATCGGCAAGGGATATACGATGTTCAGGGGAACGACCGCGGATGAGCTGCGTGCGAGCCTGGATCGTCTGGAGACTCGCGGAGAGGCCACAGGGCGTGGCGGTCTGGGAGTGATGCTGCGCTACGCGTTCCACTTCCCGCAGATTCGTCGCCGTCAGGCATGGAACTGGGATCGCTGCAAGGCGAGCGAGTAGTCTCCTAGTCGTCCAGTTCCACTGCTGTTTCCCGAACAGCCGTTGCGAGTGCTTCCGCTACTTCCGCCCGATCTCCCCATGCGCCCATCTGTACGGTCCTGATCCGCGGGTCGACCCGAGACTGTCTGACCGCCATGGGGAAGTCCAGTAGGGTGGAGATGCAGTCGACTGGATGACAGGCGGGACTGATCAGTACCTTCGAAGCTCCCAGTGCCGCGAGATGACGCACTGTCTCGGTGATGTTCGGATCACGCCAGTCGGCCCAGGCAGTACGGATCAGGTGGTTCTCCATGCCTTTCTCCAACAGGATCATCCGCACCCGATTGATGAATGACTGCTCTTGGGCATCGAATGCGCGATGTGCTTGTTCACGTGCCTCCGGCTGCCCATGTGAGACGAGTGCCACCCCCGTCACGCTGGAGTCCTCTGTCGCGCCCAGGATCCTGTTCGCCACGAGTTGAGCCAGTTGTTCGGATGCCCACAGCGGAGGAGCGTAGACGATGCGTATCCCCGCCAGATGCGGTTTAAGGACATCCACCGCGCATTTGGCCTTGTCTATGTGGAACGCCTCCGCCACTGAGATGCCGACAATGACGAATCGGCGGTATCCCTGATCCGCCGCCTGGGCGACCGCGGTATCAAGACCGCGGTGACCGATGCACCATACGGCATCCACAACGGGATACTCATCCGCGTCGAGCAGCGATCGGACTCGCTTGATGATCGCGCGTACATCGTTGGTCGCCGGACTCGTTCCCTCGATCGCGCGGTATCGAGCTTTCTGCGCTGCGTATAGGAACGGTGTGATGCCGACGGAATGCTCGGGACCGCCCTCCATCGCGATTTCCTCAAGGTCGCCGGCAGTGGTGAAGGGATCGTAGGTCTCCGGTTCAGCGCAGGTGACGAACAGTGCAACCGTACCTGGGCGTTCCGGGGGGAGCGGGTTGGGGAGGGAAACGTTCGGTACTCTTCTTCTGAGGCCGCTCAAGTATGCCGAGGCGAGACCGTAGCCTCCAGCGAACGCCGCTAGGCTCAGCAGGGCTGCGTATGCGGTGATGTCCGCCCGCTGAAAGGCTGTCGTGATTGAGACCGAACCCCATGCAGTGAGGGCGAGCGCGGAGATTGCCGCGATGCCGGATCCGATCTCAAACCGGCGAGGAGCGGCTAAGGCACTCACGGCCGCCGCACCCACCACCAGGGCGCCGACCGTCAGGGCTATCCACGCGCCTGTGAGCATAGAGTTCCTCCTTACACTTGATGATACCTTTCCGGTCGTATGTTGACACCAATACCCCAGGGGGTATACTTAGGGGTACAAGTCTCGTATAGCCTGAGATAGGAGATAGAAATGAGTTCTGCTGTGAAGGACGTGAACGCCGCCCAGTTCGCCGCTGAGGTGCTGGATTCGGGTAAGCCGGTCGTCGTCGATTTCTGGGCGCCGTGGTGTGGACCGTGCAAGGTCGTGGGCCCTGAAGTTGACAAGTTGGCCGCTCGTTTCGGCGACGACGTCAAGTTCGTGAAGCTCAACATAGATGATAATCGCGATATCGCAATCAAGTATGGAGTCATGAGTATTCCTACCATCGCCAAGTTCGAGCGTGGAAGTGTCACGGCCCAGGTAGTCGGCGCACGTGGTGCCGATCAGCTGGTTCGTGAACTCTCGCTGGAGGGATAGACGTTGCCTACCTATGACCTGACGTGTAAGGATTGTGGTGAGCACTCAGAGAAGTTCATGATGCGGTTGATTCGCGAGGAGGACAAAGTCTGTTCCTCATGCGGTTCCACCAACGTCAGTCAGGGGCTCGGAGGCGGGTATCTGAGTGGCGGCACGGTGACTTCTGAAATCGAGAGCGGGTGCGGCGGCGGAGGGTTCTCTTGAGCCTGATGTAGCGCATCGGTTCGATGCTGACAAAGTGAGGAAAGAGTGGATTTCGCCTACAAAAAGGCGCATACCGGCGGTTTTGCCGCCACACTCGAAGCCGTGGAGCGTGCTGCGCGCGCCCGCGGCTTCGCTGTTGTAGAGCTGCATGATATCCGGCAGACGCTCGCAACCAAGGGCTTCGAAATCCGACCGCTCAGCATATTTGAGCTCACGCTTGTTTCCGGGGACGCGGTATCAGCGATGGATCTCCTGCTCCCGGTTCGGGTCAATGTCTACGAGGAGGGGGAGCTCGTCTGGGTGGCGGCCCTCAGGCCCACTCTGTTCTGTCAGGTCTACCCTGAACACGAGTTGGACGAACTGGCGGCACGCCTCGAGGACGATGTGGCAGCCGTGGTGGACGCCGCAACATCCGAAGAGGGGTAGTGCAGGACCGCTATTTCACGCAGGATGAGTACTTGAGGAAGACCTTGATCGCCTCGTCGATAAGCTCATCGCGTGTCTTGTCCTCATCATCAATGAGGCAGTTCTTCATCGAGTGGCCGATGATGTGCATGCCGACCTGATTGAGCGCCGACTTGGCCGCCATTATCTGCGTGAGAACCGCTTCGCACTCTTTGCCTGACTCCAGCATGCTTTGGAGACCGCGAATCTGCCCCTCAAGCCGCTTGAGTCGATTGATGATCCGCTTGCGCTCAGCAACCTCGGCGACAGCTGCTATCGGTTCAGTCATGGGTTCGCTCCTCGTTCTTGGATGCGGTATCCTGAATCGTTACGTTGAGCATAACATACCCCCTAGGGGTATGAAATCGCAAGCAATCGATTCGAGTTCCTTCTGATTTGGGTTCGGGGGTGCGCCGTGGGCTACACACGCGTGGACACTGAGATGAGCTCTGTTCGTATCTCGCGTATCAGGCGCGTACTCATCGTCATACTCGTTCTGAATCTCGCCGTTGCCTTCGCCAAGCTCGCATGGGGTGTCATATCCGGCTCGGTCTCGATGCAGGCCGACGGTTTTCACTCGCTGTTCGACGGTACATCCAACGTGGTTGGTCTCGTCGGTCTGTATCTCGCCAGCAGGCCCGCTGATCATGATCATCCCTATGGACACGGCAAGTATGAAACGTATGCCTCCGCAGCCATCGGGGCGATGCTCATTCTGGCCGCGTACAACGTGGGCTCGTCGGCGATACGACGGCTCATGGATGGAGGTGCGTCGCCTGACGTCACCGCAGTCTCCTTTGCGGTCATGATCCTGACGCTGATGGTCAATGTCGGTATCACGCTCTACGAGCGGCGGGTGGGAGCAGAACTACGAAGCGAGATCCTGATCGCGGATGCGAGCCACACCGCGAGTGACGTGCTGGTCAGCGGCGGTGTACTTGCCGGATTGCTCGTTGTGAAACTGGGATTCCCTATCGCTGACCCCTTGATTGCGCTCGGGGTTGCGGGTGCCATTACGTTCAGTGCGTGGCGAGTGTTCGGACAGGCGAGTGCCACGCTCACCGATTCGGCGAGGATTCCTTCGTCGGAGATATGCGATATCGTACTCGCGGTCGACGGCGTGCTGGGCTGCCATCACATACGCACGCGTGGGTCGGCCTCCGAGGTCTATGTGGACATGCACATCCAGGTTGATCCTGCGCGTAGCGTGGAGTCCGGTCACGAGATATCCGAGAATGTTGAACGTGCCGTCTGTGTCGGACTCGGCAATGTCGTCGATGTCATCGTGCATCTTGAACCTCTAGATGACTATCAGAGTGAGAAGACCGCTGAGGAGATCGATGCAGGACTTGCAGACTAGGGAGACGCCCCGGGAAGTGCGTGAGGGCGCGACGAGCCCCTCTGACTCGTGGAAGGGGTACGCTCTCGCGGTTCTGGCGGCGGTGAGCTGGGCCACGGGCGGGCTCATGGCCAAGTGGCTGTTCAGTCCAATCGATGCGACGACCGCTGACTGGCCTTTTCCCCCACTGGGCATCGACGTGGACCCCATGACACTCTCGGCTTCTCGAGCAGTGGTCTCGGCATTGATTCTCATGACGTATCTGCTCTTGCGTCGACGAGATGAGCTTCGGGTCACTAGGCGGGAGCTGGCATTCCTTGCCTTCTTCGGTGTTGTGGGCCTTGCGATAGTTCATTTCACGTATTTCCAGGCGATCAGCTACACCAACGTGGCGACGGCGATTCTGCTTGAGTATCTCGCACCCGTGATCGTGCTCGTCTTTTCGGTCGCGTTCCTGGGCGAGCGGCTGACCTGGACGCTCCCTTTCGGCGTCGGCCTCTCCGTCTCAGGGTGTGCACTGGTCGTGGGTGTTGCGAGTGGCGAGGGGATGATGATCTCGTCCGGGGGACTCTTCTGGGGCCTGGCTTCTGCGGTATTCTTTGCAGGCTACTCGCTCCTCGGTAAGTATGCGTCCAAGAGATTCACGCCCTGGACGATGATGTCTTACGGACTCTCATCTGCGGCGATCTTCTGGTTGATCGTGCAAGGAGGTCCCAGTCGAGTTTTGGAGTTCACTGGTAGTCCTGCGGGCCTAGGCGCGGTCGTTTTCATTGCGATCGTGGGAACGATCATCCCGTTCTCATCGTTTCTCAAGGCGCTCCACTACATAGACGCGACCAAAGCGACAGTGACAGCCACACTTGAGCCAGTGCTCGCGGGTTTGGTGGCATATGTTCTGTTCGGTGAGTCCTTCGATCTCATTCAGATGACCGGTGGATTCATGGTCATCGCGGCGATCATGGTGGTTCAATCGTCCGGTCGCGCAGATCAGCTGGTTCCTCCTGCAGCGTGATTGATCTCCAAGAATGAATGGCTCGGGGCTGAGAGTGGTATATAGTTTGCTAGAGGCGCGATTCTCGCCGAATGTGTTGCGTGGTTGGAGGAGCCATGGAGCTCACACAAAGGCCCAGTCTACGACAGAAGGTCACACTCTCGCCACAGGTCTATCAGGGCTTGAGTATCCTTGCTATGCCCGTTGCTGATCTGGCGCAACTCGTTGAGTCTGAGATGCTTGAGAACCCCACTCTCGAGGTGGAAGAGGTCGAGCCAGAGGTCGACGATGCCCCTGACGAGCGCGAGGAGAGGGACGCTGAGGATGAGCGTGCCTGGGATGAATGGCTCGAGATGTATGACGATCTCGATTCCTCCGATCAGGCCGCTCCCCGAGATCCCAATGCCGAGGCTGTGAACACGGACGACTTTGTCGGTGGTGTCCAGACTTTCGATGAGCACCTGAACAATCAGATCGGCATGCTCGATATCAGCGAAGAGGTGACACACGCCGCTCAGGCGATCGTGGGCTCTCTTGATCGCGATGGTTTCTTCGAGGGCGATCTCGAGGAGATCGCCCTGCAGACCGGCGTGGATACTGCGACTGCTGAAGAAGCGCTGTTCGCCGTTCAGCAGTTGGACCCGCCAGGTGTAGGGGCGACTGATCTCGCCAGTGCCCTCTCCATACAGATGCAGCATCTGGGCATCGAGGAGCCGTTGCTGGAGATGATCGTGCGCGAGCATCTCGATGACATCGCGGCTAACCATTACCGCAAGGTTGCCCGGATGTTGAAAGTGGATGAGGCGGAAGTGCGTCGGGTCGTGGAGATCATGCGTACACTCAATCCGCGACCGGCGGGAGCATTCTCGCCTGGGCCTTCGCCGGGCTACATCGTTCCAGATATCACGCTACGTCGTTTCGATGACGACTGGCTCATCATTGCCAACAACGAGGCAGTGCCCACTTTGAGGGTGTCTCCTCGATATCGCTCAATGTTGCGCAGCGGATCAAGCGCTGACGATGAGACGCGTCGCTATCTCAAGGAGCGGATTCGATCGGCCGAGAGCTTCATCCGCAACGTGGATCGTCGCAAGGACACAGTCAGTCGCATCGCGGAGATCATCCTCGAGGTACAGTCTGAATTCTTCGAGGACGGAAAGGGTCCGCTGCGTCCGTTGCGTCTTGAGGACGTGGCAGTTGAGATAGGTGTTCACCTCTCCACGGTGAGCCGAGGTGTTACCGCCAAGTATATGGATACGCCATACGGACTGTTCGAGCTCAAGCATTTTTTCTCGGGTGGCTACCGCACGAGACAGGGGTTCGATATTGCGGCGACCAGCATCAAGCAACGTTTGCGTGAGCTCGTAACCGAAGAGGACGCTGCAAAGCCGCTGTCCGATCAGAAGATCGCCGAGCTGCTGAGTAACGAAGGTGTCACCGTGGCGCGACGCACCGTGGCCAAGTATCGTGAGGAGCTCACGATCGAGCCTTCGTGGGCAAGGCGACGCCGATGACGCCGCTCTCCGACATTCCTTCATCGCAGGAGTTGGGTCGGGCAGATCAGGGCGATCAGGGCAAACGGATCCGGTCTGTGTCGGCGATCGTCGCGATGTTGCTCACGGTAACGATCCTGCATCTGTTCACCAATGCGACGGGGGACAACCAAGTCCTCCACATGCTGTATCGCAGGCTCTACTACATTCCCATCCTGTATGCGGCGTTCGTCTTTGGACGTCGGGGAGGAGTGCTGT
The DNA here is from genome assembly GCA_002367305.1 of Actinobacteria bacterium UBA3086. Lineage (GTDB taxonomy): Bacteria > Actinomycetota > Coriobacteriia > Anaerosomatales > UBA3086 > UBA3086. The sequence continues at coordinate 20,347 of DFBG01000162.1, forward strand.
CCGCATTGGCGGCGGCGATTCCCTTTGGCTTTCACGCACAGATGACGCTCGGCGGGTTGACTGGTCCGCATCTGGACAACTCCATGGAAATCGTGATGTATCTCGGCGTAGGACTTCTCTTTGGCCAGCTGCGTGATACGGATGAGCGACGTAATCGTGATCTTCGTGATCTCTCGGGACGGCTGGAGGACGCCTACAAGACTCTTGAGGATCGGGCCATAGAGCTCATCAACGTCCAGGATTTCTCGCAGTCCATTCTGAGATCGATCACGTCCGGCGTGCTCACCATCGGCCCCGATGGTTCGGTCATGACCTCGAACCCCGCAGCTGAGCGCATGTTAGGGCTTTCCGAGTACGAGATGGTTCCGCAGCATATTCGCACGCTGTTCAGAGATGATGGCGGACTCACGCTTGATATCGAACGGGTTCTCTCCGGCCGACTGCCGCTGACACTTCGCGAGGTCTCGCTCGTGACGCGAGCCAACCGAACGATGCAGGTCCAGGCGTCGTGCTCACGTATGCGGGCGGTGGGAGGTAGGATCCTCGGTGCTGTTCTGACCATTGAGGACATCTCGGAGGTCAAATCGCTGACGGAGCAGCTGATCCGTTCGGATCGACTCGCCGCCATGGGCGAGTTGACGGCGGGTGTTGCACATGAGGTCAGAAACCCGTTGGGGGTCATCCGGGCTTCCGTGCAACTGCTTGAAGATGCAAAGTGCGACGAGGGCCGGATGCTCGAAGCGACGGGTGTCATCAAACAGGAGATCGATCGTCTCGACAAGGTCGTCAAGGCCCTCCTCGACTTCGGTAGACCCTCACGGCCGACACTCTTGGCCATTCCGGTCGAAGGCGTGCTCAACGATGTCGTTCTCTTCACAAAGCGTTTCGCCAAGCAGGCGGAAGTCTCGATCAATCTGAACTTCCCAGATGACCTCTCTCCGGTCTTGGGTGACCCCGACCAACTGAAACAGGTGTTTCTCAACCTCGTGACCAATGCGGTTCAGGCCATGGAGAAGCAGGGTGGTCACATCGAGGTGAACGCGGTCAACGATGGCGACTTCGTTGAAGTGAGAGTTATGGATGACGGCCCAGGCATTCCGTCCCGCGATCTTGGGAAGGTGTTCGACCCCTTCCACTCCACGCGCGATGAGGGCACGGGGTTGGGACTGACGATCGTTCATCGAATCATAGAGGAGCATGATGGGCATATCGAGGTAGAAAGTGACCCGGATGGTACGGCGTTCACGGTATCGTTACCGATCGCAATAGAACACGGGGGAGTGGAATGAACGAGCGGATTCTGATCGCTGATGATGAGAAGAACATGCGCTGGGTTCTGAGTCAGGCGCTCGAGGCCGCTGACTTCGAGGTCATTCAGGCCGAGAATGGGAAACAGGCTCTCAAAGCGATAGAGGAGCAACAGCCTGATGTCATGATTCTCGATCACCGGATGCCTGCGCCAGACGGTATGGAGGTTCTGCGCACGCTTCGTTCAAAGGACTACACCTTCCCCGTCATCATGCTCACTGCTCACGGGAACGTGCAGCTCGCGGTCGAGGCGATCAAGGCCGGGGCGAGTGAATATCTCACCAAGCCTTTCGATCTCGAGGAGCTCAAGCTGGCGATCGACAAGGCCATCCGCATGAGCGGGCTGGCTGCTGAGGTGCAGCGGCTGCGTGACGAGGTGGGACGCGACTACGATATGGAAGGCATCGTCGCAGGTGACGAGGGCATGCTGGCGGCTCTCGATACCGTGCATAAGGTGGCACCCACGAATGCGACCGTCGTCGTCTACGGTGAGTCCGGAACCGGCAAGGAACTCGTTGCTCGGGCGATCCATGAGCTTTCCGAGCGCAAGGGCAAACCGTTCGTATCGATCAGTGCCGGTGCGCTGCCGGAGACACTGCTCGAGAGCGAACTCTTCGGCTATGAGAAGGGGGCATTCACCGGTGCAGTCAGTGCGAAGCCTGGACGCTTTGAGATGGCCAACGGTGGCACTCTGTTTCTGGACGAGATCGGCGACATCACCCCTGCAGTTCAGGTCAAACTCCTGCGTGTGCTTCAGGAGCGTCGTTTCGAGAGGCTCGGGGGGACCCGGACCATCGAGGTGGATGTGCGCGTAGTAGCTGCCACCAATCGAGATTTGCAGCAGTTGATCGTGGACGGGGAGTTTCGAGAGGATCTCTTCTACCGCCTCAATGTGGTTCCGCTCACGCTTCCGCCACTCAGGCAGAGGTCGAGCGATGTGCCCATGCTCGTCGCTCATTTTCTGGAGAAGTTCAATGCCGGGAGCAAGCATATTTCCGATGAAGCTATGCAGGCGCTCATCGGGTACAAGTGGCCAGGCAACATTCGCGAGCTGGAGAACACGATAGAGCGACTTATCATCCTGTCCCATGAGGATAAGATCACCACGGCTGATCTACCGGTGGAGATTCGCGCGGGTCTTGGGTCGTTCTCCGATGCCAGGCCGGGTGGGTTCCTGTTGCCCGATGAGGGGATAGACCTCGAGGAAGTGGAACTCGATCTGGTCAGACAAGCACTTGAGCGATCAGGGGAGTCGGTACCGAAGGCGGCCAAACTCTTGGGACTCACGACCAAGACCATGGAGGCGCGCCTGTCACGGTTCGGCCTAAAGAACTGATTACCGTTCACCGTCTCGCTGCCACCACTCATCGGAGCGGCCGGTTTCTTGGCACACCAGTTGCACTTCTCGGAGAAAGATCAACTGTACGTCCAAAAAGGAGCAACGGATGGCCGGCAGGCCACATACACGCTTGTTCATCATCATCACCACTGCGGTGTCGTTGGTGCTCTCTCTGTTCGCTGTGCTGCATATCGCCAACGGTGGGTTGGGATTCGAGGGATGCACTGCTACGGCGACGTTCGGTTGGCTTATTCCGTTACTCTCAGGAGCGCTGGTTGCGGTAATCGCGTGGATGCTCATCGATGGGGACCGTGGTGGTCCCTCGGACTCGGTCAAGGGCGACCCTGAGGCTACCGTCTGCATGTATTGTGGGAGCGGCATCCTTCAAGAGTGGAAGCTCTGCCCCTACTGCGGGCAGTTGAGGGAGTGCGACATGCGTATCGATCCTCATGCTGGGCGTCGCTCGGTGGAGGATTCACCACAGACCTGACTCTGCCACCGATGTTAGGGGTGCACATGGCTTCATTGACCAACACTGTGCTTGAGACAACGGGACTGCATTGTCGGTCCTGTTCCATGATGGTGGATATGACGGTCGGCGATCTCGATGGGGTTGTCTCGTCCGAGACTGATTATGTGACCGGAGTCACCAAGGTGGAATTCGATTCTGACGTCGTTACCCTAGAGGGTATACTGGACGCGATTCGTTCTGCAGGATATGGTGCAGAGATTCCAAGCAAATAGCCTGAATTGCGAGAGGACATTCTGACAATGACTGAACAGGCGTACACCACTGGCGCACGCACGAAGTATCTCCTTATCGGCGTTATCGTGGTGCTCGCGTTCTTTGCCAGCTATGGTTTCGCGGCATCCCGGAGTGCATCGGTGAGTGAGGCGAATCTGGAAACTGGCGGTGCGTATCCTGCTGCCTATGGTACGGATACCTCTCTCGCTTGTGACGGCGCAGAGTCGGGTGGCTGTGGTGGCGAAGGAGAAGGCGAAGAGTCGGGCGGTTGCGGTGGCGGTTCAGGTGCCGTGGTCGAAGGTGCGACCGTTTCGGATGGCACGGTGCAGTCCATTGCCATCGACCTGTCTGAGGGATTCTTCAACCCAAATGTGATCTACGTCGAGGCTGGCACGCCGCTCGTGCTCGAGTTTGGTGAGGGACATGGATGCATGGCCGAGGTCATGTTCTCAGAGTTCGGCATCTTGGAAGATGTCACCGATGGTGGCGCAGTGATCGAGCTGCCCGCCCTCGAGATCGGCGAGTACGGATTCTCCTGCGGCATGGAGATGGTATACGGCGTTCTTGTCGTCCGCTAGTAGACACACGTTTGCCCATGACGCCTGCCTGGGGATATTGTTTCGCAGGTGATGATATGTATGGTGCCCTACGGTGCCTGCCGCGCATTCTGAGTGAAGGGACTTCTCGTGGACGGTAGTTCGATCGGCTTCGTCGCGGCATTCGTCGCGGGTCTTGTGTCGTTCCTTTCGCCCTGCGTTCTTCCGCTGATACCCGGATACATCTCATTCATGACCGGTCTCAGTATGAGCGAGCTCAATGAGGGCAAAGGTGGCGTCCGGGCGATTCTCGCGCCGTCACTGTTGTTCGTCGCTGGTTTCTCATTCGTGTTCGTGGCCCTGGGTGCCTCGGCATCGGTCCTGGGCTCGGTCCTCATGGACTATCGAAGTCAGCTCGAGATAGCCGCCGGTGTTCTCGTGTTCCTCCTGGGCTTCTTCATGCTGGGCATCATCAAGGTGCCCTGGCTGTATGGTGAGGCTCGCATGGAGATGTCGCGCTCCAGGAGTTTCGGCAAAGGTGCCGCGCTCATCATGGGCATGGCCTTCGCCTTCGGATGGACCCCGTGTGTCGGACCGATCCTGGGTTCGATCCTTGCACTCGCTGGGTCCAGTGGCAGTGTCGGTAGGGGTGCGGCGTTGTTGGCCGTCTATTCGTTGGGACTCGGCGTACCGTTCATACTCACGGCACTGTTGTTCGGTCGCATGACCGGTGTGCTGAGGTGGCTGAACCAGCGTTCACTCGTGATCAACCGCGTGGCCGGAGCGTTGCTCATGGCTGTCGGCGTGCTCATCTTCACTGGCCGCCTCTCCATCCTTGCCGGATGGCTCACCAGGATCCTCCCGACGATCGAACTCTGATACTCGTGCGATAGCGGCTTCTCCACAGGTGTTCTACCATGGACACTGAGGGGGACATGTGTTGCACGTGGGATTCGGGCGCAGCCGCATAGCGAGCCTGGCAGCCAGACTCGTCGCCATAACAGTCGTGATCGTGATTCTTGCTGTCACGATCATCAGTACGACAGCGCTAGCCGGAGTGTATGAGCTTGCCCGGCACCAAGTGGGCGAACGTCATCAGACGCTCGTAGATGGCCTATCCGTTGAGATCGAAACTCGTTTGAGTGGGGTTTCTCGGGTCGTTCAGCGAGGTGCTGCCAGCGCTGCAACTGCCGAGGCCGGGGCCTTCGACTCCGAGACGTTCCTTCAAGAGTACGCGGACGGGGTCACGTACATCGATAGGCTCGTGATAGCCCGTGATGGAGTGGTTCTCGGAGTGCTGCCGGTCTCTGACCCACCCACATTCTTGACGGGGGATGCTTCTTTACCCGCGACTTCTGTTAATCGCACCTTCTTCTATGAGCCGTTGGCCGATGGCACCATGGCGGTTTGGGCAACTCAGGAGACGCAGAACGGGCTCACGGTCTATGCAAGGATGCGCTCCAATCTCCTGGCCGAGAGGGTCTTGGAAGCTTCTGATGTGATGCAGGAGCGCGTGGCACTGGTCGTGGACGAGGACGGAGGAGTCATCGCGGAAGGGCGAGGAGCCTCCGACCTCGTGCTCTCTTCCGTTGAGTACGAGCACGATGACTCGATCGGTGGCGCAGTCAGCGTGAAGACCGTGGACGGGGTTTCGCTCATCGGTCGTTTTGCGGACTCAGACCCGAATCTGGGAGTCAACTGGCGCATCCTTGTGGCGGAGCCACGGACTACGATGCGCGATGCGACGTTCGATGCGCTGATTCCTGCTGTGCTTGCTCTGATACTGACGGGATTCGTCTCGGTCATCATCGCCACCATTGCCGGTCATAGACTGATTCGACCGCTGAAGGATCTTGAAGCGCGCGCGTATGAGGGTGCAGTAGGAGCGTACGTCCGCCCGATACGTGCGGAGCGTGCCGACGAGGTCGGTCGGTTGGCTGAAGCCTTCAACATGATCGCGCTGCGGTTGAATTCGCTTCACGATCTTTCTCAGCTTCTGGCCAGTTCATCACATTCGGATGAGGTGCTTGATCGGATACTCTCGGCTACCTCCCACATAGTGGGCACGGGGAGTGTGGCGATCTATCTCTTTGATGACGAGAGGACGTCGCTCTATCCTGCTCGTGCCAGAGGGTCGCTTCAGCACACGGCGCAATCGGTCGTGGACCACAAGAGCGGATGGCTCATGAATGCGGCCCTCGCAGGCGGCCCGACAGCGTTCTCTGGATTGCCTCCCGAACTGGCGGCGACATTCGATGTGGAGGATTCCGACGAGCCCATCACCTGTCTAACCGCTCCTCTTTCTGTCGCCGATGACGTGCTTGGAGTCATTCTGATCATTCGACGGAATCGTCGTTCCATGACGCAGGCGGAAACGGAGATGATTCGAACTCTCTCTGCGCAGGCTGCCATCGCCGTGCACAACGCACATCTCTTCGCCGAAGAGTCCGCTTCAAGACGTGAAGCGGAGCTTATGCGAATAGTGGCGGAACATCTCGCTCGTCCGGGCGACCTTGCTGATTCGCTTGTCTCAGTCTGTGACATTGCCTGTGAACTTCTGGGCGGATACGTCTGCAAACTCGCTGTGATCGAACCGCAGCAGTTCGGTCTTTCGATGCCTGAGACTTCCGTGAACACGGCACTCTTGCAGCTCTGGCGAGAACAAGAACCCAAACAAGGGCAGGGTGTAATGCTCGTGGCGGGGCAAGATCAACGAGCCGATGCCCTTCTCGGGTTGTTTAGCGCACAGCAGGTGGAGCTGATCCCTGTTGTGAGGTCCAGTGGTCCTGCAGGGGTATTTGCCCTCTTCCACGCGGAGAACCATGGTCCCCCAACTGGCCATGAACGGACTCTCGCTGCTGCCGTGGCCCAACAGGTTGCTCTCGCACTTGAGAATGCCTTCTACTTCCAGGAGGCCCAAAATCGCACTGCGGATCTCGAGACCGTATTTCGGATCAGCCAAGCAGTCAGCTCTTCGTTGCAGATCAAGGTCGTACTCAACCGTGTACTCGATGTGGTCCAGAAGATCTTCTCGGCGGACGCGGTCGCCCTCATGACTTACGACGAGTCCCGCAAGCGACTGAGCACCGCAATGGCGCGGGGGACAGTTTCCTCTGGGCTGCTGCACTACGATCGACCCGTCGGTGATGATGTGATCGGCTGGGTGTTCGAGTCTCACGAACCGACGCGTATCGACGCGCTGGATACGGTCGATGATGATCTGGCCAAGGGCGTGGCGCGCAGAGGACTCAGGTCATTACTCACTGTGCCGTTGCTGGCTCGGGGTCGCAGCATCGGCGTGCTTTCCGTGTTCTCAAGGGAGCCGAATGCCTTTGGCGATGCAGATATGGAGCTGCTGCACACGTTCGCCTCGCAGGCGGCGTTGGCCATCGATACGGCAAATGTCTACAGTCGGGAGCACAAGGTCGCCTCCGTTCTGCAGTCGAGTATTCTTCCTGCGGAGTTGCCGGTGTTCGATGAGCTTGAGACCTCGACCGTCTACTTGCCCTCTGGAGGCGAGTCGGAGATCGGTGGTGACTACTACGACGTGTTTCGCGCCCCGGATGATCGCATTGTTGCCGCGATGGCGGATGTTTGCGGTAAGGGCATCGAAGCGGCGACCAAGACGTCGATGATCAAATACACGATCAGGGCACTCGTGGCTGCCGGGTATGAGCCGGCCCAAGTGCTGTCGGAAGTGAACCGTATGGTCGCAGCGGGAGGGCGTTCGACGGACATTGTGACCGTGTGGATCGGTTTTCTGGATGTCGCTGCAGGTGAGATCACACATGCTGATGGAGGGCATCCGCCTGCTCTGTTGCTCCGTGCGGACGGTGGTGAGGTTGACCGTCTCGGTGTGACCGGACCATTGCTTGGTGCGGTCGATAACGCAGTGTATGAGCAGGAGAGCACTCGTGTTCAGCAGGGAGATGTCGTTCTCCTGTACACCGATGGAGTGACCGAGGCGCGAGAAGGGAATAAGTTCTTTGGCGAGGGTCGAGTCCGCCGCGCTCTGCATTACGGTGGCTCGGCCGTTGACGTATCGCAGCGGTTGCACGCTGCACTTGATCGCTTCGTCCGCGGCGACCTGCGTGATGACGCCGCGGTACTTGTTTTGAAGATTCACCCTCAGCATCAAGAGACGAGCACGTGACGATACAAATGGAGAGTGGGATGGCTGTAGGGATCCGCCGGGAAGGGCAGTCCGGTACGTGTATCGTTGATTTCGAAGGTGATATTGATATCTCCGTTGTGCCCGAATTCCGCCGTGAACTGGAGTTTGCACTCGCCGGAGGGTGTTCTCATATCGTGATCGACCTCAGTCGTGTGGAGTATGCGGATAGTTCAGCGCTGGGACTTCTCGTTTGGCTGGATCGCCGTTTGACTCCTATCGAGGGGCGTTTGGTCCTAGCGGGAGTGACCCATGATGTCGCTCGTGTTTTGGAGCTTTCCGGTCTCGTGTCGGTGGCTAGATCGATCACTACCACGTCCAGCGTGAAGATCGCGCTCGAAGGACTCGATTTCCAAGAGGCTCAAGTAGATCCTCTGTGGACGCGTCGGGTCTTGATGAGCGCTGACGTGGATGTGCTGGGGGATATGCGGCGGGAGGTCTGCCGCATAGCTGGGCCGCTCGGATTCTCTGAGGCCGCTCTATTCGATATCAAAGTGGCGGTCGGGGAGGCCCTAGCGAATGCAGTGCGACACGGCTCATCCAGTGTCGAGGACAGTATTGAGATCGTGATAAGGGCCTACGATGATCGCTTGGTCATCGATGTGGAGGATACCGGGGTAGGCTTCGATGGCGAGCACAATGGGGCAGATGATCCGTATGCATCTGGCGGTCGGGGCATAATGTTCATGCGGGCACTTATGGATCGCGTGGAATTCTCGTCACGGGAGAAATCGGGTACGCTCGTGACACTCGTGAAGCATCGAGCTCCCGTGGGCTAGAACACGCGGCGGGCAACAGGAGGATCATTCTTGGAAGCCCGTCGAATTCTGATTCTCACAGCGTCGTACGGCGGCGGCCATCGCGCCGTTTCATCGGCGATAGAAGCTTACTATCGTGACTATTCAGACGCAGAAGTCCGCGTGATCGATCTTCTCGATGTTGCGGCCCCTCAACTCAACGTTCTGGCCAAATTCGCCTATCAGCGATCGGAATCGTTCTTTCCGACAATGACCGGCTCATTCTCCCAGCTGGAGGAGGCGTTCCCCGATAGCCAGGTCGTCCAGGAGGTCAAGGCGAGCGGTCTGGGTCATCTGGGTAGCATCATCGATGATTGGGCGCCTCATGCGGTCGTTTCCGTGTGTCCACTAGCAGCCGGGATTGCTGCAGAGGTGAAGGCGAATCGAGCATTTCTCGCCGTTTCTGTATCACTGGACTATCGGGGTGAGAGTTCATGGATCCATCCGTCGACGGACATCCATTTCGTGCCCTGTAAAGAGACGCGGGAGGATCTCGTCGTGCGCGGTATTCCCTGGGATCGGATCGTCGTGTCCGGCATTCCGGTCTCCAAGAGCTTCTCTGAGCCTTGTTCGCGCACTGATGCTCTATCGGAGTTCGGCTTGCTGGATCGCTTCACCGTGCTGTTCACGCCGACAACGGGTACTCCAGCGGATATTCGCGAGATCGTGAAGCGCCTGCTTGATCAGGGAGTGCAAGTCGCGGTGGTCGCAGGACACAACGACAGACTGCGACACAGTTTGGAGGCGCTTGGGGAGTCGAATCGATTTTTACGGGTATTCGGTTATGTAGAGGATATGCCTAGTATGATGTGTGCAGCAGATCTCTTCGTGGGCAGGGCCGGTGGACCTGGGCTCCCCGAGGCGCTTGCGTCCGGATTGCCGTTGATCATCATGGGCCCGGTCCCCGGACAGGTGTTGCCGAATGTGGATTTCATCGCCAACTACGGGGCAGGACTGTATGCTCGGGACGGCGATGACGTGGTCGAGAAGGTCAAGTTCCTGTCATCGCATGTGGAAAGGTTGGCCCAGATGGCAACGGATGCCAGGCTCATGGGTAGATCAAATGCAGTGCACACTGTGTGTGAGCGCGTCGCCGCCGCTGTGCGGTGAAGGTCAAAATGGGAGGCCGAAGATGGAACTGCGCGATGCTCTGAAAGCGCGTCGATCGATCAGATCGTTCGAGGACCGTCAGATTCCGGACGATCTGCTCGAGTCAGTAGTCGGTGCCGCATCATGGGCCCCGTCCGCATTCAATGAGCAGCCGTGGCATTTCCGTGTCGTTCGCCACGAACTGCGCGAGAAGCTCCTGGGGATCATGGTGCAGAACACCGCGTACCTCGAGGAGTTCATGAAGGTGCTTGGGCGTGAAGCGACGCCTGAGGCTATACAGTGGTACAGCGATCTCGGTGGCGCGCCGGTGATCCTAGCGTGCACCATGCCCATTGTGGACGACGAGTTCCGCGCCATGAACAAGTACCTCTCGATCGGTGCCGCAGTTCAGAACATCCTTCTTGCTGCGACGGACGCCGGTCTCGGCTCGTGCAGCGTTACGTTCTCATTCTGGGTACGCGACGAGATCGGGGAGCTGCTCGACATCCCCAAGGACCGCATGCTCGTAGGGTTGATTGCGCTTGGGTATCCACGCGCGCTTCAGGCACCCGTTCCTGAGCACAGGCGCGACATAGTCACGTTCATGGACTGATGTCTGTGGTGAGAGCTGTATTCTTCGACGTCGGCAACACGCTTGTATATCCCTATCCGAGCGTTTCCGAGGTCTGTCACGAACTGCTTTCGCGCGCCGGGCATGAGCGCGATCTGGGTCTCATCGACTCCTACATGCCGCTCGTCGATGAGTACTACGAGGATCGTTATCGCGAGGACGACACCTTCTGGACTGATAGAGAAGAGACGTCCAAGGTTTGGATCGGCATGTATTCTCTTCTCTGTCGCAAGCTGGGAATCGAGGACATGGCCGAGGAGCTGGCACGGGCGGTCTACGACGAATTCGGGTTTCCACATCGCTGGCGAACGTATGAGGATGTCGCACCCGCGCTCACGCGACTGCGCTCGCAGGGTCTGCGTGTCGGCATCATCTCCAATTGGGATGATCGTCTTGTCTGTCTCCTCGATGGACTCGGTGTCAGTCACTTGCTGGACACGGTGATCTCCTCGGCGGATGTGGGTCTTCACAAGCCCGATCCTCGTATTTTCGAGCTGGCATGCGAGCGGCTCCAAGTCGAGCCGCATGAGGCGATGCATGTGGGTGATCATCACTACGCTGATGTCCTTGGAGCGGACGCGGCCGGGATGGTTCCCGTTCTCATCGACCGTCACGGCGGTCAGGCTCCCAGCAGCGGCCGTTTTCTCCGCACTCTTGACGAACTGGACGAATACCTGCGATAGGGGATCTCATGCGCCGTTTTGGTACGTGGCTGTTGTTCATTGTGGCGATGATCGTGACGCTGGGCTCCGCATACGGGGCTTACACGTTGGCCGGCTATTCGTGGTCTCAGGTAGTGGACTACCGGAGCCCATTCGCTGACTATGATCGCCCGTGGATCAACGAGAGCGGGCCTGCCATCAGAGGGGGCTCAGCCTCTGCCGAGGACACCGTGACACCTGAGTCCAGGCGCGTAGTGCTCGTCATTATCGACGGCCTGCGTATGGATGCATCGACGACCATGACCTCCCTGGACATTCTGCGCGGCTATGGTGCTGATATGGCAGCCACCACGCCTCAACCCTCACTTTCGTTCCCGACGTGGACCACCATCCTGTCCGGAGCGCCGCCGCAGATCAGCGGCGTGCCGACCAACTGGTTCGAGAATCCCGTGCCGGTGGAAACTCTGTTCGACACGTCGCTTGCAGCCGGAAAGACCGTGGTTGTCTCCGCGCCTGACGACTTCTCCATGCTCTACGAGGCGGAGCGCGCCGATGGCTCATATTTCGAGTCATGGAAAGAGGATGAGTACATGTCCACCCGTATGGTGGACAACGCGATCTCTCTCGTCGCAGAGCACGATCCTGAGCTCCTCGTAGTACATCTTCCTGATGCCGATGAGGCTGGTCATCAGTATGGATCGGACTCGGATGAGTATCGTTCCACAGTGGGACAGATCGATGCTGATCTCTCGCGTCTGGTCCAGGCCTTGCAGGATGATCGAACCGCATTCGTCATCTGCGCCGATCATGGGCACATCCCGACAGGTGGTCACGGCGGTTGGGAGCGGGATGTCACGGTCGTTCCGGCGATATTCACGGGCGCGGGCGTTCGTCTCAACAGTGGCTCGATCGATCAGATAGATATCGCTCCTACGGTAGCGGCGCTGCTCGATATTGATATTCCGCGTAACGCAATGGGCAGGGTTCGCGGCGAGGTTCTGCTCGCGGGTGAGGAGTACGCCGAGGAGTTCGGATCTGCTCACTACTCCGCCTTCGCTGAGGAGTATGTCGCGACTCTGGGAGGCACGACCGGGTTCTCTATCAAGTCGTCCACTGATGCACGCGCGGCGATCGATGCGATGACGCAGGAACGCGAGGACAGCGATCGCAACGATCGACTTGCGATGGCGCTCGCATTGGTGGGAGCTGCACTCGGTGCACTCGTCGTACTCGGCCTGGGCTCGTGGCGTGCCTTAGTGGCGGCGTCGGCGGGAACGGCTGCGTACTATGCGATCTACAATGGCCTCTACTTCGTTTTTCACGGACATCAGTGGTCCCTATCGGCATTCAACAGTGAGGATCTCGTGGAGGCGTTCTTCAACCTCCGGATGATCGAGGCTACGGTGGCAGCCGTGCTTGGAGTCATCGTTGCCGGCGTCGTGTATCCGTACCTCAGGCGGCACCCCCAGGGACCGCGCCAGGGCTTCTTGGGTGGATGGCTCGCCCTGGGAACTGCCACGGTTCTTACCATGCAGGCGACGTTGGCGTTCCAGGTCGCATGGTTCCTCTGGCGCTATGGGGCAGAGATCTCCTGGAGGCTGCCGAACCTCAAGTGGGGCTTCAAGTACGATCTCGATCTCATCCAAATGACCGGACTCGGAGCGGCGGTATTGGTCGCGCCGTTGGTCACGTACCTCGTCGGGCGGTATCATCCCAGAGTACGGCGCGCGACCGAGTAGCAGTTCGTGCGTGCGTTTTCTGCAATCTGACCGTTCCGCTGGGTATTCTCTCGGCGCTGAACGTTGATGCTGGAAGGGGCGTGCTCATGGCGTTCAAGGATCTGCGCGAGTACATCGCGCTGCTCGAGTCAAAAGGTCAGCTCAAAAGGGTTACTGCGGCTCTCGACCCCGTGCTTGAGATTGGTGAAGTGACCGATCGCGTGAGCAAGAAGGGTGGCCCCGGCCTTCTGTTCGAGAATCCCGTGAACCGAGAGACTGGCGAGGCGTACGACATGCCGGTCGCGATCAATCTCATGGGCAGTTACGACCGCATGGCGTGGGCCTTGGGCGTCGACTCCGAAACGGGTACCTGGAAGGGTCTCGATGAGGTCGCCCAGCGACTCATGGATTTGCTGCCTCTGGACATGCCTGCGAGCGTCAAGGGTAAGCTCGACGTGCTCATGGGGCTCAAGGATCTTGCCGGCGCAGGCGCCAAGGAGGTCAAAGCCAGCAAGGCTCCCTGCCAGCAGGTGGTCCTGCGTGGCGACGAAGTCGATCTCACCAAGCTTCCCGTGCTCACGACGTGGCCTGAGGACGGTGGCCCGTTCGTGACGCTGCCGCTCGTGGTCACGAGCAATCTCAAGGGTCGTCCCAATGTGGGCATGTACCGCCTTCAGATCTTCGACAAGAACACGACCGGGCTGCACATCCACTTCCATCACGACGGCAACAAGAACCTCCGTGAATGGAAGGCCGCCGGACATGATCGGGTGCCTGTCTCCGTCGCTCTGGGTGCCGATCCGTCCACCATCTTCTCGGCTACCGCTCCCGTGCCGCCCATGATCGACGAGTATCTGTTCTCTGGCATTCTGCGCGGCGAGCCCGTCGAGGTCGTCAAATGCGTGACCAACGACCTCATGGTGCCGGCCAATGCAGAGATCGTGCTCGAGGGATGGTGCGACCCGGACGAACTGCGCTGGGAAGGCCCCTTTGGCGACCACACGGGCTACTATTCGCTTGCCGACGACTTTCCGGTGTTCCATGTCGAGGCGATCACCCGCAGGAGTGATGCGATCTATCCGGCCACCATTGTCGGCCAGCCGCCCATGGAGGACTGTTTCCTGGGCAAGGCCACCGAGCGACTGTTCCTGCCCGTCATCAAGGCCATGATGCCCGAGGTGATCGACTACGATCTGCCTCTGGAGGGCGTGTTCCATAACTGTGTGATCTTCCAGATCGACAAGGAGTTCCCCGGCCAGGCGCAGCGTGTCATGAACTTCGCGTGGTCCATGGGCCAGATGATGCTTACCAAGTTCGTCATCGTGGTCGACAAAGAGGTCGACTGCCATGACTACTCGGCCGTGGCGTGGCGCTGCTTCAACAACGTCGATCCCAACAGGGACCTGCTCATGAGCAAGGGTCCCCTCGACAAGCTCGACCACTCAAGCAACTTCGAGTCCTACGGCTACAAGCTGGGTATCGACGCGACCCGTCCGTTGCCAGGAGAAGGACATGATCGTGAGTGGCCCGAACCCATGGAGATGACACCCGAGGTCAAGTCTCGTATCGATGCGATGTGGGGTGACCTGGGACTTGAGTAGTACCGCCCAGGAAAATCTCGGCTTCGGCGCGCGGGTGAGTGGCAAGATCGCGATCTTCCTCGAGCTCGTCAAGTTCGAGCACAGTATCTTCGCGCTTCCGTACGCCTTCATCGGTGCGATCTATGGAGCCGCCTCGCTTGGAGGTTCTAACGATTGGGTCACCGCCAGCGGATGGCCCACGTGGTCGGCGATCCTCTGGGTGACCGTGGCCATGGTGGGCGCTCGAAGCTTTGCGTTCGTGGTCAATAGGGCCGCCGACAAGGAGATCGACGCTCGTAACCCTCGCACTGCGGGCAGGGCGGTTCCTGCCGGGCTGATCAAGGCGTGGGAGCTCTGGCTGTTCTCAGGCCTGGTGCTCGCGGCGTTCCTGTTCGCTGTCTGGCAGCTCGATCCCATCACTCGCATGCTCTGGCCGTTCGTACTCGTGGCATTTCTGATATATCCCTACACCAAACGCTTCACATGGCTGTGTCACTACTGGCTGGGACTTTGCCTCGGTCTCGCACCCGTGGGAGCGTGGGTCGCAGTGACGGGCTTGGTGAGCGATCCTGCGCCGTGGGTCTTTGGTGCCGCCGTGGCACTCTGGACCGCTGGGTTCGATATCATCTACGCTACACAGGATGTCGAGTGTGATATCCGCGACGGGGTCCATAGCGTGCCGGCTGACCTGGGCGTGGCGCCGGGTCTCGTTCAGACCAAAGTCACGCATGTGGCCACCGTCGGGTTGCTCGTGCTGGGCGGGCTGCTCGTAGGCGCAGGTTGGCCCCTGTACGTCGCGGTGACCGTCGCGGCGGTTCTGCTCGCGTATGAGAACATGATCATCAGCGCCGACGATCTTTCACGCGTCAACGCTGCCTTTTTCACCACCAATGGTGTCATTGCCGTCATCATTTTCGTCGGCACTCTCGCAGATCGATTTCTCGCAACGTAACTACTGAAAGGGCTTTGACATGGGACGATATGTGGTCGCGATCACCGGCGCATCCGGAAGCGTGTATGGGTTGCGTCTCATTGAGCAGCTATTGCTTGCCGGCAACGAGGTCGTGTACACCGCCACACATGCGGGGCGCGACGTCATGGGCTTTGAGGTCGGCTTTGATATTCCACCAGAGCAGCCTGCTGAGGCGCTGCTCGAGTTTCTTGAGCTCGATAAGTCGCTGCCGCTGCGTCATGCGTGCGGCGAGGATCTGTTCGACCCCATAGCTTCCGGATCGCACTCCATGGACGGCATGATCGTGTGTCCTGCGTCCATGGGCTTCTGCGGCTCGGCAGCGCACGGACTTGCGTCGAATCTGCCCGAGCGCGCGGCAGATGTCATGCTCAAGGAGCGCAGGCGACTCGTGTTGGTCCCTCGCGAGACGCCGTTCTCGCTTATACACCTGCGCAATTTGACCTCATTGGCAGAGGCGGGAGCCGTAGTCGTTCCGGCGATGCCGGCGTTCTACACGCGACCCACTACGCTCGACGAGGCCGTCAACTTCGTAGTGGGCAAGGTGCTTGATGTGCTTGGCGTGCAGCATGAACTCTTTCCTCGGTGGGGCGAGTAGCCCGTGACTCAGAAAGAAACACGCACTGAGGGCACGACTCGTCGACTGGGGCAGATGCTCCCTGCATATTCGCGTTTCGTGGTCGGGCTGCCGGTGATCGGGCTGTTCGTCGGTGCTGTCACGCTTGTAGTGCTGGCCACGGTCGAGGTTGGTCGTGCTGTCGTGCATGCGATCCAGGGTGACCTGTCCAAGAAGGCCGCAGTTCTCGAGTTCATTGAACTGGCCGACGTGTTCCTGCTCGCAACTGTGCTCTACATCATGGCCATGGGTCTCTACGAGTTGTTCATCGATGACGACGTGCCGGTACCTGCTTGGCTGGAGATCCACACTCTCGATGATCTCAAGGAGAAGCTCGTCGGCGT